>CAYZSQ010000090.1:0-5968 GCA_964479785.1 uncultured Methanomassiliicoccales archaeon | reverse complement strand
TGTCCCGCAGGGGCGAGGACTACGGCGACTGGGCGGTGCTGGGGAGCCAGCGGCCCAGGGATGTGCTGAACCTCATCAACAGGCTCATGTCCCGCGGCATATACCCGCTGAAGCATGGATGGTTCGGCCTGGACGCGGAGTCGCAGCTCCTGGGATGCACCGGGGACGTCCTCGACCGGCTGCGGCGGATGAACGACAGGGGCTCCAAGAAGGTCTCCGAGGCGTCCCTGGTCCTCCGGAAGATGGAGCCGGGCCAGAGCTCCCTGGACCCGGAGGCTGTCGGGGAGGAGGTCCCCGACGGGATGCTCGTGGAGGCCGCCACGGAGGACCGCACCGAACTGCTGAGGTTCATCCACGACGTGTATCTGGACTACATCAGGAGGAGCATGGACGCCGACCGCCTGACCTTCGGGATCAACTCCATGCTGGCCTTCGGCCTGCTGTACAACGAGGACGAGGTCAGGGCCAGGAACTCCTACAGGTACGTGATCGTCGACGAGTTCCAGGACACCAACGCCAGCCAGCTGATGATCGCCCTGATGATCCTGAGGGAGCCGAACCTCTGCGCGGTGGGCGACTGGAAGCAGGGGATATACTCGTTCAGATTCGTGTCCATCGACAACATCGTGGACTTCGACGACCGGGCCAGGGCACTGTGGGAGCAGCTGAACTCCGACAAGCGGCGGGTGCCCTTCGAGATCCCGGAGGCGACGAGGCTGTCGCTGAGGAACAACTACAGGTCCTCCCAGTTGGTGGTGGACACGGCGTTCAGGTCGCTGGAGATCGCCGGCACCAAGGACGAGGAGGTGGACCTGGAGGCGCTGGCCCGCACCGTGACCCCGATCGTCTGCACAGGGGAGATGGCGGGCGAGGACACCGGGATAAGGTACGTCAGATGCTCAGGCAGGGACCGGGAGGCCGCCGAGGTGGTCAGGGCGGTCAGGGACTACCTGGGCAGCGGCGACTACAACATATTCGACGATGGGGAGCGCCGCCGGCCCCGGTTCGGGGACATCGCCGTCCTCTGCCGCCAGCTGAGGTCCTGCAGGGAGGTCATGGACGCCCTGTCCGGGGCCGGCATCCCCGCCTACATGCAGGGCGACGTGGAGATCATGTCCACCAGGGAGGGGAAGCTCCTGCTGGCCTGGCTCAGGTTCATCAACAACACCCTGGACCCCTGGGGGTACGTGCCGATCATGGCGGACATGGGCTACGGCCTGCCCGAGATCAGGAGGGTCAGGGACGAGGGCGACCTTCCGAGGGAGCTCCGGGACAGGAGGGCGGACCTCTACGCCAGGAGGCGCAGGGTGGCCGACGTCATCAGCTCGGTGTTCGCCCTCTACGGGCTGGACAACGACATCACCCAGGCCATAACCTCCACCCTCGCCTCCGCCCACAGGGGGTCCCTGCTGACGATATCCGATCTCATCCGCATAATCGAGGAGGACATCGGATCCGCCACCAAGTACCCGGTGGAGAACTCCATCGAGACCGACGCCGTGAGGATCATGACCATGCACAAGGCCAAGGGGCTGGAGTTCCCCATAGTCATCCTGCCCTTCCTGGACAGCGGGCTGATGCCCAGCACCAGGTCGGACCGGGACGTCTTCCTCTTCGACGAGACGCTGGGGGTCAGATGCACCAAGGAGGTCCACGACTTCGGCGGGTACAGGAAGATAGTGGACAACTGGAGGACCGTGCTGGCCAAGAGGTCGCTGGAGAGGGGGTACGACGAGGAGAGGAGGCTGATGTTCGTGGCCATGTCCAGGGCCCATCAGTACGAGACGCTGATCTGCGGGAACAGACCGTCCAGGTTCATCCTGGGACTCAAGGGCGAGACGGAGTGGTCCGCCATCCCGGACGCCGAGATCCCCGGGTCCGGCGGATCCGAGAGGCTGACCGAGCCCCCGGACGTCTCCGGATACCGGGTCAGGAGGAGGATGGTGGGGGTGCACACCCTGATGGACTTCGGCTCCGGGACGAGGTCCGACGACGAGGCAGACGAGGTCCCCGGCAGGGGGATGGAGTACGGCTCCGAGGTCCACCAGGCCGCCCAGGCGCTCATCGAAGGTTGCGCATACCGCGGGGACTACCCCGAGCTGGGGATGGTCAGGGAGGTGGAGGCGAGGACCCGGACCGCCCCCTTCCGCTACGCCGAGGTGGACTGCGTCCTGCCCGTGGATGGGACCGACGTGGTCCTCAAGGGGAGGATCGACCTGCTGGCACTGTACGACGACAGGGTGGAGGTCCACGACTGGAAGACCGACGCCTCCAGGAGGTTCGAGCCCGAGTACCGGTTCCAGCTGTCGGTCTACGCCAGGGCGGCCATGGGATACTACGGGGTCCCGGCCAGGTGCTTCATCGACTACGTCTCCCTGGGGGAGGCCGAGGAGTTCGAGCCCATGACCATGGAGGAGATCGGGGCCTGGGTGAGGGCCAGGACGGACGTCCGTCGACGAACCTTGTTCGACAACCTTAAAATAGGAAGCAGGCGAACGGTGGTCATGGAGGGTCTGACCAGCGAGGAGGTCCGCGAGCGCATAAGCCAGGGCCTCGCGAACGATGCGGAGGTCCGCGGCAGCAGGACCTACACCGACATCTTCGTCAAGAACGCCTTCACCCCGTTCAACATAATCCTGTTCATCCTGGGGATACTGCTCGTAATCTGCGACGAGCTGATCAGCGCGCTGTCGGCCACGGGGATCATCATCGTCAACATCCTGATCTCCACCGTACAGGAGATGCGTGCCAAGCGCAAGCTGGACAGGATCTCGCTGCTGGTCAGGCCGAAGGTCAGCGTCATCAGGGACGGCAGGGAGGTGGAGATCGACCAGGCCGCCATCGTGATGGACGACCTGGTGGTCATGCGCGCCGGGGAGCAGGCCCTGGTGGACGGCGTGATGCTCAGGTGCCGGTCGGTGGAGATGGACGAGTCGCTGCTGACCGGCGAGTCCAGCACCGTCAGGAAGCACGAGGGGGACCCGGTGTACTCCGGGTCGGTGTGCGTCACCGGCGAGGCCCACTACCGGGTCACGGCGGTGGGCACCGACAACTACGCCTCCCAGATGCTCTCCAGCGCCAGGAAGTTCACGTCGAAGAAGACCCCCCTTCAGATGGAGACCGGCACCATCACCAAGGTGCTGATGGCCATCGCCGGGATCCTGTTCATCTGCACTATCATCAAGTCCATCTTCATCACACACGTCGAACTCGGGAAGACCCTCGAGGTCTTCGTCCTCTGCCTGGACGTGGTCCCCATCGCCCTGTTCCTGCTCATCACCCTCACCTACATGATCGCGGCCGCGCGGATGGCGGATTCCGGGGTGCTCCTGCAGAGGGCCAACTCCGTGGAGTCCCTGAGCCATGTGGACACCGTCTGCATGGACAAGACCGGGACGATCACCACAAACAGGCTCGCCTTCGTGTCCTCCAGGGACTTCGTGCCGTCGGAGGAGGCGGCCCGCTACGCCTCCGCGTTCGCCACCCTCACCGGGAGCCGCAACCGGACCATGGAGGCCATCGGCGAGCACTACGGGGGGTCCGACGCCGAGCTGGTGGAGGAGATCCAGTTCTCCTCCGAGAGGAAGTACAGCGCCGTCCGCGCCAGGGACTCCGACGGGACGTTCACCATGTACGTGGGCGCCTGGACCGCCCTCAGGGACCGCTGCGTCACCGACCTGGACCTGGAGGCCATGATATCCGAGGAGTCCTCCAAGGGGCTCAGGACGGTCCTCCTGTGCCTGGCCGAGGACGGCCCCCTGGAGGGCCCCGACGGCGAGCCGATCCTCCGGGAGATGAGACCCGTGTCCATCATGAGCATCAGGGACGAGGTCAGACCCGACTGCAGGGAGACCATCGAGGTGTTCCTGAACAACGGCATGGACCTGAAGGTCATCTCCGGGGACGACCCGGCGACCGTGGACGCGCTGTTCTCCATCGCCGACATCCCGGGGGAGCGCAGGATAGTCTCCGGCCCGGAGCTGGACGCCATGGACAGGGAGACCTTCGAGAGGACCGTCCTGGAGGCCAACATCTTCGGCAGGATGAGGCCGGAGAACAAGGAGGCCGTCATCGACGCCCTCAAGCGCAACGGCCGCTACGTGGCCATGATCGGCGACGGCGTCAACGACGTGAAGTCCCTGAAGACCGCCCAGGTGGGCGTCGCCCTGGAGAGCGGCTCCGGCGCCGCCAGGGGAGTGGCGGACATGGTCCTGGTGGACGACAACTTCTCCGCCCTGCCCAAGGCCCTCGTGGAGGGAAGGAGGACGGTGTCCGGCATGAGGGACATCCTGAAGATCTACCTCACCAGGAACTTCGCCCTGGCCATCCTCTTCGTGGTGCTGTTCCTGTTCGTCGGGTACATCCCCATGACCCCGATCCAGAACACCTACTACGCCTTCGTCTCGGTGACGATAATGGCGTTCTTCATGACCCTCTTCGCCAAACCGGACGAGAACCGGGAGCTGATCCTGCCGGACGTGCTGAGGTTCTGCATCCCGTCGGCGATAATGATATCGGCCTTCGGGCTGCTGGTGTACTGGATCGCCTGGACCTGCACCGCCGACGGCACACTGGTCATCGACTTCGACGGCCTGGCCGCCCTGGTCGGGGTCGGCAGCGGGGATGAGCTCATCGAGGACCTCAGCTGGAACGAATCCCCCGTGGAGGAGATAGTGGCCAGGTCGGCCATGCTGTTCTTCATCTCCACCGCGGGCATCCTGCAGATGCTGCTGATCAGCCCCCGGTTCAGGTTCCTGTCCCCGGACGGGAGGGTCAACCGCAGCCCGGTGCCCATCGTGCTGGTGGCCTTCGTGTTCCTGGTGATCTACGTGATGTACGCATACGTCCCGTCCATCGCGGTCAACCTGGTGGGCATGGTCATATTCCCCGCGGAATGGTTCGCGGTGCTGATCGGCATCGTGGCGGTGTGGTTCGTCTGCGAGCTCCTGGTCCTGAGGAGGAACGCGTTCAGGAAGACGGTGGAGAGGTTCGAGACCTTCTACATGAGGAAGCTCCAGGAGGAGTACACCGAGGGCGACGTTGTGGACGAGTGAGCTCACGGCCGGTAGCTGCCGTCCCTGAACATCCGCACCATCACGTACGAGGCCATCCTGGCGTCCGAGAGGGCGCGGTGGCTCTGGGTCCCGCCGATGCCCGCCGGGTCCCCCTCGGTGATGGTGGCGTAGGCGTGGTCCAGCTTGGGGTACCTGTAGCTCCTCCCGTAGTACTGGCTGGGGAGCTTGCACACGGGCGTGGCCGCCAGCATGATGTCGGCGCAGGGGGTGAACTCGCCCCTCATGTTCCAGGGCTCCCGGTAGAGGAACTTGTCCATGTCGTAGGCCATGTTGTAGGACGTGACCGCCTTCCTCCGGAGGATCTTCCTGACGTCCTCGATCACCCTCATGGCCGGCGGGGCGTCGGCGACCATGTCCAGGGTCATGTCCGTGTTCTCGAAGATCCAGGCCTTGCGGAGGTAGTCGTCCCAGCCGTCCACGTCGTATCCCAGGACCGAGGAGTACACGTCCTCCACCGTGCCCCTCCTGAGGGACACCCTGCAGATGCCCACGTCCACCACCAGGTCCCTGGGCGCCCCCTCCAGGCCGGTGGTCTCGGTGTCCAGGACGTAGATCTCGTCCGGCGGCAGCTCGTCGAGCTTCGCGACCCTGTACCCGTCGGGGGCCGAAGGGTCCCTCTCGTACGTCCTGAATCCTTCCATGCCCTGTGACAATGAGGAAGGGCGATATGAAGGATGTGCCGTGTTATCCGTCCGGGGAACGCATGTGTTCGGTCGTACGGAGAAGTTCACTCCCCTGGGGAGAACATCGGCGACCCTGTTCGGGATAAGTGACCAAGATGGATGGGTCGGCGGACTCCTGGTTCATGAGGGGGGGTTCGGAAGAAGTCTGTAGCCGGGCCGTCATGCCCGTCATCCGCCGCATCCTGTCCGCGTGTCATCCGCCATCCGGAT
>CAYZSQ010000089.1:3213-6059 GCA_964479785.1 uncultured Methanomassiliicoccales archaeon | reverse complement strand
GCCCTGACCTTCGCCGTCCGGAAGAACAAGGGCATCCTCAAGGTGTCCTCTTACAAGAACCACATCTCGCCCAAGTACGGGCACCCGTACATGGAGAACGAGCAGGTCCACGCCCTCTACCACGCCATGGAATCCGCGGGATACATCGTCCGGCTCGACAAGGGCGGACGCGGCGGCGTCCACGTGTGGGAGGTCACCGACAAGGGGAGGGAGGCGGTCGGATGATGGACAACCTCTCTATCTACTCCAAGGTCGCCCACGTCCCGGAGCAGGCCCGCAAGGCGATCTCCGGAGGACGCACCAAGGGAATGACCGACATCAACCCCATGTGGAGGATCAAGGCCCTCACGCAGACCTTCGGGCCCTGCGGGATCGGGTGGAAGTACGTCATCAAGTCCCAGAGGCTTGAGACCCTCCCCGACGGCACGATCAAGGCTTTCGTGGACATCGACCTCCACATCAGGGACCCGGAGACGGGCGAGTGGTCCGAACCGATCCCCGGGATCGGCGGCAACACGTTCTACTCCCAGGAGAGCAGCGGATGGTACGCCAATGACGAGTGCTTCAAGTCCGCCCTCACCGACGCCATCAGCGTCTCGTGCAAGGCCCTGGGAGTCGGCGCGGACGTCTACTGGTCCTCCGACCCCACCAAGTACAGCACGCTCTCCGACGGCTCCGTGTGGGCCCACTGCCCCACCCCAGAGGAGGAGAAGGCGCAGGCCCAGCTGATGACGGTCTACGCCGACGAGCGTTTCCGCCCCATGCTGGACGAGATCGTCAACCGGCACATCGTCGAGGCCGAGGCCAAGGCCAGGCTCGACAGGGAGGCCCAGGAGGAGGCCAGGAGGAAGGAGCTCCGGGCCAGGAAGGCCGAGGAGTTCCGGAAGCAGGAGGAGGCGAGGATCCAGAGGAAGGCCGAGGCCAAGGGTGCAGAGGTCACCGCAGAGGAGATCATGGGCGACCGGACCCCTCCCGGCGGCGTCAACCCCGCCAAGGCCAAGCACGCCCTGATCTGCTACCGCAACTCCCACGCGGGGGAGCCGGAGGACCCGATCATCAAGCAGTACATCGAGGACTTCGACGGCGTGTTCCTGGCCACCTGGTCCACCGCCGCGATCATCGACTGCTACTGCGAGCTCGTCAGCGCAGGGCGCATCGAGGACACCGCATCCGAGGAGGGATCGCAGTGAGCGACGTCTGCGTCCACTGCCAGTCCGCACTGGTCTACGCGGGGCACCACCCCGACCCCGCCCGTCCCTGGCTGGGCATGATATGCTACATGAGGTGCCCCTGGTGCGACATCATGTTCTCCCACCTGACCTCCGAGCAGGAGGCCATGGTCCGGGAGCGCGACCTCGCCGCCGACAGGGCCGCCACGGAGGAGGAGGCCCGGATGCGCCAGCGCTACCGCGACGAGAACGACCTCCCCTACGTGACGCAGGTCCGGAACGGGACCCTGTGGACCTCCCTCTCATGGGACAGCGTGCCCGGTGTCAACGCCCAGGCCAGGGCGCAGTACGTCAATGCCCACGGCCCCGGGACCTATCATTTCCGGGTGATCCACACCGCCCCCACGGGCTCGCAGACCGTCGTCGAGGAGCAGGAGGTGGTCCTGTGACCGCATCCTACGACGGACGTCTCCTGATCCCCCTCAAGGGCAAGGGCATAGAGCCCTGCTGTCCGAGGATGCACGATGCGCTGTACTCCGGGGTAATCTACCGGGGGACCGCCGACAAGAGGCCCTGCGCGGCCCTGCGCCTGGGGGACAAGCGCGGCCTGGCCATCACCATGTGCCCCTGGTGCGGAGCCCGCCCGGAGGTGGTGGAATGAGGGTCACGATCCGTCTGGATTCGAACCTCCGCAAGGAGGTGGAGGAGATGGCCGAGAGGGAGGGGGTCTCCGTGTCGGAGATCATCCGCAGGGCCATCGTCTGGAGGTGCACGGAATGAGGAAGATCGAGAGACTGCTGGACATCAGGACCTGCGACCTCCGCATCTCGGAGGTCATGGCCTGGATCGAGGATTGGAAGATGAACAACCCCGGCAGGGAGATATGGCTGGACGGCGACGAGTACGCGATATGCACCTGGGGGGTGGAGGCATGAGGCAGGTGGACATCCTGGCCGTGCTCAAGGCACACGACGGCCCCATGACCACCACGGAGATCGTGCAGGCCCTGGACCTCGAGGTCACACCCAACCACCGGGCGGAGGCCCACAACCGCCTCCGCACCCTGCTCCAGAAGAAGATGGTCCGCAAGGTCGGGCACACGGACCAGCACAACCGCACGCTGTGGGAGGTGGCGGAATGACGGACCTCCCGTGCGGTCTCGGCATGGCGTGCCCCTTCTACTGCAGGGACGGGCACGGCGGAAAGCTGTGCTGCCATGAGAGGTACATCCATGACCTGGACGAGGTGAGGACCTGCCCGATGGTCCCCACCCACACCTTCCTGCACGAGCTCCTGGAGCTCTCCGAGCTCTACGACGACCTCCCCATGATGCTGGAGAGGCTGGACGCCATGGGCCCGGAAAGGGCCTCCAGGCTGATCGAGCCGGACGAGGAGGCGGAGATATTCATCGACCCGAGCAGGGGGGGATCGCCGTGACGGAGGCCACCCTGTCGGAGATGACCGACGCGATGCTCTCCTACATGTCGGAGCCCAGGACCGACAAGGAGGTCCTGGAGATGCTGGAGAAGAGGTACGGCATCGACACCGACCTGGCGGAGGCCGTCATGCTCCGCGCGGCGGGCAAGGGGGCGATCTGCATCGCACCCGGCACCAACGCGAAGAAGTGGACCACCAAGGCCCGCGCGAGGGCCGCACTGCAGGAGGCGGAGGAATGAC
>CAYZSQ010000089.1:0-3113 GCA_964479785.1 uncultured Methanomassiliicoccales archaeon | reverse complement strand
ATGACGCAGTTGAGCTTTGACTCCCTCTCCAGGGGCACCTCCGCCAAGGGCCCCTGCAAGTACCTCCACCGGGACTCCTGCGCGGGCATGGTGGTGGAGGAGGGCCTGGTGATCCTCGGACGGTGCGACCTCCTCGGAGGGACCGCCTACGACCGCAGGTGCGAGACCTGCCTCGAATGGAGGTCGAGGGCATGAGGCCTGCGAAGGCGTCCGCCATGATAACGGACGCATACAACATGGGCACGGCCAAGAGCCTCGCCAGCAGGGTCCAGAGGGACATCCAGGAGTTGAGGATCATCGTCCCGTCGGTGGCCGGGGACAGCGCGGACAGGACGCTGGAGGTGCTGTCCGATAGCATATCTTCGCTCCTGTCCCGGCTGGACAGGATCCAGATCGACGATATGAAGCGGAGGGACCTGCGATGATCGGCCTGTTCTGCCGGCAGTGCGTCAAATGGAGGGTCTCATGCAAGGGCGTCTACCGCGCCCCCGATTGGGACGGCAGGGACGGCGGATGCTCCGCCTGCATGACCAAGGAGGACCTGCAGACCAAGGTTCAGACCACGCTGGAGGCGTTCCGATGAACACCAAGCCCATCGTGGCCGACGACGGTTTCCTGATCGCCAAGGTCACGCACAGCATGGGAGGGGCCACCTACCCCCTGGCCCTGGTGCGCTACGGCCGGAGGTACTTCCTCCGCGACGTGGGACCCCCGGAACAGGGCTCCCGGTGCTCGTTCTCCGTCCCCTGCGACGATCTCCGGACGATGCTGGACCAGGCCGACGAGGACAACGGGAGCTTCGGCGACGTCCTCCACATGACCATCGGCATGGAGTACGGCGGCAGGCTGGCCTTCGACCCGGAGGACGACGATGATGACGATGACGAGGAGCACGACCCCGGGTGCGACACATCGGAGGAGCCCAGGGTCACGGCGAGGATACAGAGACTGCTGGAGGACTACCTATGACGCAGAGGGAATGGCACCAATTGGAAGGCTCCGAGCATATCAGCCTGTGCAGGAAGGGCAGGTATGTCACCATGCGCATCAGGACATGGTCCGAGCCACATGCCACCACGCGCACCGAAACGGAGGTTCAGATGTCGGTGGAAGGCGCCATGGAGATGGCATCGGCCCTCGTGGGCCTGGTGGACGATTACCGGAAGAGCTTGGAGGGGTCGGAATGACATCAGAGCAGTACACCTTGAAAGGCATCCCCGTCAAGACCGTCGACGTCACCGTCCGTACAGATGCCGGCGCCTGCATCCGCATCAAGGCCAGCAGAGGGATGGCCAAGGCCATCGTGCAGGCGATCACCGACTACGAGGAGCCGACGATCCGGGGGATGGAGGAGGTGACGGAATGAGCAGGATGACGGCACTGTTCCCGACTGAGGCTTCCGACATACTGTGTGATGCCCTGCCCTACATAAACGACGCACGCAGGTACGTCAAGGAGGCGAGAGAGCGCGTCGTCGAGGCCAACGGACGTGCCCACATGTCGAATCAGGATGAGGTCAAGGACCTCCTGAAGGGCATGGATCTCGTCGTGATGACGCTCGGCGAGGTGATGAGCACCATCGCAATGTGGAGCAGTGACATGATCAGGGAGGAATTCGAATGACACGTCTAAGCCCTCCTGTCGACGTCCGCATCGAGTGGAGTCCAAGGCACGTCACCGTGGATCACCTGTACGATCTCCTTGAGGAGTGCATCTTATCCGACGACCTGCCCGAGTGGGACAAATTCGGCATCTACGTGGGCGAGGTCTACGAGAAGGAGGACTTGGAGAGCATCGAGAGGGCCGTGGAGAAAGTCCGGGCGGAGATCGGGGCCGAGTACATCGACCTCCGGATCGAAGCCGATTCTTTTGATGATGAGGAGGCGGAAGAATGAGTCTGAACGAGGAGAAGGTGCTGACGATCTACCCCCCGGAGGGCGGTGACGACACGGACTGGATCGAGGTGAAGCTCCACGGCAATGGGGACCTCGTGACGGTCCGCGTGCCTGTGCGTCATCCCGAGTTGCAGGAGGCCGTAGGCGGTTGTGCGGTCGCAAAGCTCCACAGATGCGACGTGGACGACCTTGCCGCCCGCATCCTGGGGCATGACGACTATTACCGTGCATGTATGCTCAACTCCATGGTCGGTTGGGAACTCCAGTACATGTCGACCTACCTGGCCGATCTGGAGATGCTTCTCGATCCTGTATTGGAACGGGCCGATCATCGGACTGTCGAGAGCATCTACTCCCAGATCAAGTGCATCGCGGAGCGTCTGGAGCGCATCAGGGAGGTGATCAAATGAGCAAGATACACGCCTTCGCCCGCAGGGACAGCCCCGGATGGCTGACCTGCTCCCAATGCTGGCATTCCGACATCGCCATAGGGTGGTGCACCAAGCATCGCAGGGACATCACATGGGACCCCCTGTGGTACGGATGCGGGGATTTCTCCACGAGGGCCCGGGGCGAATCCGACGGCCCGCTGGTCATCACCGCCGAGATGATCCTCGAGGAGGGCCGTTTCCTCAACGATGCCTGCTGTTTCAAATGCAAGCATCAGAGGGACACACCCTTCGACGACCTCCCCACGAGGACCCGCATAGACCCATCGGGCCAGGAGATCGACGACCTCCAATGGCACAGGGTCAGGCACTGCGACGTCAACCCCATCGCCGTCCACATCTACGGCGACACGCGGATGAGGTGCGGGATGTTCCGGCTCGACAGGTCCCGCTTCCACTCCCTGACGGAGGAGGTGTGGGAGTACGAGGCCCGGATGCGCCGGAGGAACGAGAGGGACGCGGCGAGGACCGCGACCATCAGAGGACGGGGATACGCCGTCCTGGAGGACTGGATATGAGCGATATGCATGAGATCAACATAGTTTGGGACGCGGACAGGCTCACCATAAGGGACCTGTCGGACATCTACCGGGCGGACTTCTTCGCCGCGACATGCTGTGACATCGGATGGGACCTCGACGGCATGGAGTACCTGGTGATGGACGACGACCACTACCGGGAGCTCAAGGAGATCATCGAAAGGATACGCGAGAGGCGCGGAGAGGGCTCCGTGGACATCAGGCATTACGAGGAGGACGACGAATGACAG
>CAYZSQ010000088.1:0-6082 GCA_964479785.1 uncultured Methanomassiliicoccales archaeon | reverse complement strand
TGGATCAACCGCTCCTAAAGCATCCCGATTAGATAAACGTAGGTATTTAGACCGCGCCGTTTCCGATGTCGCGTATCATATATCCCTATCGGAATCAAGGCGGCATGGCAGTTCTCATCATGGACGGCGGGACCCATCCCATCCCGGACGGTGCCACCATAGCCGAGGCGGTGTCGGCCCTCGGCGGTCATCCCGACTCATTCCTGTACCTCATCGGCGGCCGCCCGGTGCCCATGGACACCGTCCCCGGGGAGGGCGATGCGGTGAAGGCCATGAGGGTGGCCTCGGGGGGACGATCGCCCCCTGGCGATCTCCAGGATGGCGTCGAAGTCCAGGCCGGCCGCCACGCAGGCGTCGGTGAGCTCGTCTATGTTGGCCATGAAGGCGGACCTGGCGTCGGAACCCTCCATCCTCCCCTCCGACGAGGACAGCGAGTCCTCCTCCGGGAACCTGAGGCTCATGTGAGGTATCACACCAAGGCACCTCATGCCGGTGAGCTCCTCCATCCTCCCTATGGCGGACCCGAGTATGGACGCGTCCCCCCTGAACCTGTTTATGACGAACCCCTTCAGCTGGGGCCTCAGGTCCTCGGGGATCAGCAGCCATGTGCCGTACAGGGCGGCGAAGGCGCCCCCGCGCTCGATGTCCGCCACCAGGATCGTCGGTATGCCGGTGGCCCTCATCAGCCCGGTGTTGGCCACGTCCCTGTCCATCATGTTCAGCTCCGCCGGGGAGCCGGAGCCCTCGCAGACGAGGAACCCGTGCCTCCCCTGGAGGCGCTCCATGGCCCTCACGGCCTCGGACAGCGCCCTGTCCCGGTCCATGGGGGCGTCCCGGGTTATGTCCGTCTCCGGCCTGCCGTTCAGGACCATCTGTATGCACCCTCCCCCGGAGGGCTTCAGCAGCACCGGGTTCATGTCGGTCTCCGGCTCCAGTCCGCAGGACCAGGCCTGGAAGGCCTGCCCTATGCCGATCTCCCCGCCGTCGCGGGTGGCGTAGGAGTTCAGGGAGAGGTTCAGGGCCTTGAAGGGAGCGGGATCGAGACCCCTCCTGGACAGGTACCTGCAGAGCATGGCGCAGACCGTGGTCTTGCCGGCACCCGACGAGGTCCCCAGCAGCAGCACCCTCACTCCCCCACCCCCAGCATCCTCATGACCGCGTCCATGTCCAGGCTCTCCTGGAACACGTCCGCCAGCCTCTCGATGTTCTCCTCTATGATCTCGTCGTAGTCCATGGTGGCGGAGGTGTCCACGCTCCTGCCGTCGTGCTTCACGAATGACAGGAAGTACTTCCTGAAGGGCTTCCTGTCGAAGATCCCGTGCTGGTAGGTGCCGAAGAGCATCTCCTCCTCCCTGACCGAGCCCTCCGGCTCCAGGTCCCTGCCGAAGTTCCTCTCGATCTCCAGCAGCGGCCTCTCGTTGATCTCGGACATGCCCATGTGCAGCTCGTACCCGGTGATCTCCCCGCCGTCCCCCACCAGGAGCCTGCCGGTGTTGTTGACTATGCGCTTCCCGTACTCCCTCCAGCGGGACACGTTGTCGAAGAACCCCAGTCCCTTCAGCACGCACCCCGGCCGTCCCCCCTCTATCCCTTCGGAGTCGTCGAGGACCGAGCCCATCATCTGGTATCCCCCGCAGATCCCCACCATGGGCACCCTGCCCCGGAGCTCCCTGAGCTTGTCGGAGATGCCCTGGGCGTCCATCCACTTCATGTCGTTAATCGTGTTCTTGGTGCCGGGCAGCACCACCGCGTCCACCCCGTCCAGGTCGGAGGCCCGCTCCACGAACACCACCGACACGTCCTCCAGGAACAGGGGGTCGATGTCGGTGAAGTTGGCGATCCTCGGGAACTTTATGATCCCGATCAGGCACTTGCCGTCGCCCTTGGACCTGACCCCCCTGAGGGCCTCCGAGTCCTCGTTGGGAAGCACCACATCCGCGTGGGGCACCACCCCGATCACGGGCACCCCTGACAGCCTCTCGAACTCCGGGATCGCGCTCCTGAACCCGTCGGGGCTGCCCCTGATGTTGTTGAACACCACCCCCTTGATGCGGCGGCGGTCCTCCTCCGGGATCAGCCTTATGGTGCCCAGGGCGTAGGCGAAGGACCCGCCCCAGTCCACGTTCACCACCAGGATCACGTCGGCGTCGGCGATCTTCGCGGCGCCCATGTTGGCTATGTCCCTGTCGTAGATGTTCACCTCCGCCGGGGACCCGGCGCCCTCCATCACCACGAAGTCGTACCTGGCCTTCAGGAACCCCACGTTCTCCCTGACGACCTCCGTCCCCGGGCCGGGCACGAACTCGTCGTAGTAGGATTCCACGTCGTAGTCGGCCAGGGGTTTCCCGCAGACCATCACCTGGGATACCGTGTCCCCTTTGGGCTTCAGGAGGATGGGGTTCATGTGGCTGTCCGGGTTCTTCAGCCCGGCCGCCTTGGCCTGCAGGGTCTGGATCATGGCTATCTCGGAGCCGGTCCTGGTGACCTTGGAGTTGAGGCTCATGTTCTGGCTCTTGAACGGCGCCACCAGGTAGCCCATGCGGTGCAGTATCCTGCACAGGGCCGCCACGGTGACCGACTTGCCGGCGTCCGATGTGGCCCCCACGACCATGATCGCCCTCCCTGGGCGGTGGAACCTCCCCTTGGCCTCCCCGAGGACGTCGGCCATGCGAGCGTCGCCGGCCTCCGAGATGCCCAGCTCCCGGAACCTCTCCATCGCGAACCTGCACACCGGGGTGCGGTGGATGAACAGGCAGTCGCTGCAGTTCCATATCCTGTCGCCCCTGCGGCCGGCGGTCCAGCTGCCCAGGTCCTCGTCGCCGCAGGGGTAGAAGGGGCAGTAGCAGAAAGTGCAGTCCTGCCCCGAGAAGTGGCAGGGGTGGTACTCGCATGAGGTGTCGGAGCCCTTCCAGCCGGCCCGGAGCTCCTCGTTCACCTTCTTCTTGATGCATTCCATGAAAGGGCCTCTGGCAGATGGATGGGTAATCCCACTCATTAAGGTTGGCTCATTCCGGTTGCTGGTCCTCCAGCACGACCCATCTGCCGTCCCGTCTGGAGCCCTCCCGGGCCAGGACCCCCGCGTCCCTGAGCTCCCTGATCCTCCTGGACACGGTGCTGGTGGACAGGCCGGTCTCCTCGGCCAGTCCCGCCACGGTGATCCCCGGGTCCCGGCGGAGGGCGTCCAGGATGCCGTCGTTGCCCACCGGCGCCCTGCGCCCGGGCCTGAGCCCGATGGAGGCGGTGACCGTGGAAGGCTCCACCGACTCGGTGATCTCCGGCATGCCCAGCCCCATGTCCCTGCACACGGTCACGATGCGGTGCAGCCCCTCCCGCTCGGCCAGTCCGGTGAGCATGAACATCCTCATCACATTCGGGTTCCTCGGGTCCGAGTGGCCCCCGGACCGGGCGAGACCGATGGGGATGCGGAAGGTGCCGGGGTTCCTGACGGTCAGCCTGTCCGGCCGCCAGTCGATCCTGACGCCCCCGCTGCCGAAGTAGTCCGCGTGGGCGATCCCGTTCAGGACCAGCTCCCTGGCCGCCTCTATCATCCCGGTGTCGTCCCTGCGGACCGCGCCGTCCAGTGGGAAGGCCCTCGCCGAGTTCAGGCTGATGCGGTTGGTGACATAGGCGAAGAAGTCGAAGAGGTTGCCCGTCCATTCCCCGGTGTCGGTGGTGAGGCGGTGGTCCCAGTCGTCCCAGGCCCCGTACTCCCGGTAGTCCAACATGTACCTGGGCACCTCCCGTGTTATGGAGTAGTCCCTGCCGAACATCAGCAGCCCCGCCACGGTGGGTCTGAGCGTCCCGCCGTCGTCCAGGTCCGCCGCCCCGATCAGCCTCAGGAACTCGTCCCTGGGCTCCCTGTTCCAGGGATGGGAGGGCGTCCTTTTGGACATCATGTTCCTGAAAGCCTCTATGCTCCCGTCGTCCAGGTCCCCGATGAGCACCTTGGTGCACAGACCTGCGTCCTGGGGGGTTTCGTGGGCGTCCCGCACCATCTCCGCTATCTCGGCCAGGGAGCAGTGGTAGTCGCCCTCGCCGTGGCGCCGGTAGGTGCCGCTGTTCATCGACCCGTTGATGTACACGGGGCGCCTCTGGCGCTCGGCCCTGGGCACCCTCACCGTGATGAGCTTCAGGCCGTCGCAATCCAACACATCCACGTCGTCCTCGGAGAGCAGGTTCACGTTGACCTTCTGGGGGTTGTTGGCCTGGTCCCACAGGTCCCGCAGGATCTTCTCCGGGTCCTCTATGCCCTCGGGCCTCAGCAGTCCCCCGTCGTCCCTCACGCCCAGGACGATGGTCCCGCCGAAGGTGTTGGCGAATGCCGAGTAGGTGGGCCAGAAGTCGGCGCTCAGCCTGTCCGAGCATCTCTTGCCCTCCAGTTCGGGCCCTTCCCTCGCAGAGTCGAAGTCGATCATCGTCACACCGATCATTCAATGTTCACATCTGATATAAATCATCTGATATGATGATGTTAAAGATATGAGATTATGATATGATGTGATTGATATGATGCACTGATATGATATATTGAACCTCATGTGATTCGGGGCTGACCGTCCCCGGGGCGCCCGTCAAGGGCCTTCCCGATGGAGCCGATGGCGTACAGGGGGATGTTGACCAGCCACCCCTCGTCCCTCACCCCCGCGAGGGACGTCCTGACGCACAGTGTCAGGCCGTACCTGTCCCTGAACGCCCTCAGGCTCTTGGACTTCAGGTTGACAGAGGATCTCACCTCGACCGGCACAGGGGTCCCCCCGTGCTCCACCAGGAAGTCCACCTCGTTCTTCTCGGAGGACCAGTAGTACGGCGAGTACCCGGCGCACACCAGCTCCTGCAGGACGTACTGCTCCGTCAGGCTCCCCCTGAACTCCGTGAACAGCCGGTCCCCGTGGACGATGACCGACGGGTCCAGCCCGGCCTTGGCCCCCAGGAGGCCCACGTCGGCGGCGAACAGCTTGAAGGATTTCCCGTCGGAGACCGAGGACAGGGGGCACGACGGCCTCTCCGCGCGTCCGACCATGGTCACGAGGCCGTATCCGGCCAGCCATTGGATGGCCTCCATGTACCTGGCCGCGCCGCCCTTCCCCATGAGGCTGTACACGAACTTCCCCCCGCTCTCCTTGGAGAGCTGCCCGGGCACGGAGCTCCAAATCTCTCTGATGCGCTGGACCATCCTGCCCGGAGGATGGTTGCTCAGGTCGGATTCGAACTGGGACACCAGCGCGTTCTGCACATCCCTGACGCGGAGCAGGTCCCCGGTCTCGGCGTAGGTCCTCACGGCCTCCGGCATGCCGCCCACGCACATGTACTCCTTGAGGAGGCCGGCCATGGCCGAGGATGCGCGGGTCAGCGTCCCCGCGTCGTAGGACTCCACGGCCTCGGCCGCCCTCTCGTTCCCTGTGGCGGCCAGGAACTCGGTGAAGTCCATGGGGCGGAGGGTGATCTCGGAGACCTTGCCCACCGGGAAGCCCCTCCCCTGCCCGAAGGACACCCCCAGCAGCGACCCCGCGGCTATGACGTGGTACGAGGGCGCCCTCTCGCGGAAGTACTTCAGGGAGAGCAGGGCGTCCGGGCACTCCTGGACCTCGTCCAGGAACACCAGCGTCCCCTCGTCTATGGGGGTCCTCAGCATGAGCGACAGCAGGCTCAGGATGGTCTCCGGCTCGGTGACGGCGGCGAAGGCGTCGTGGAGGCTCCTGTCGTTGAGGTCGACGGTCACCATCGAGGCGTAGTGGCGCCGGCCGAACTCCGTGACCAGCCAGGTCTTGCCGGTCTGGCGCAGCCCCCTGACGATCAGCGGCTTGCGGTCGGGCGAGTCCTTCCATGCGATCAGGTCATCCATCGCCTTGCGTTCCATAGGTTCGGATGAATGCGGATGATTATAAATTTTGGTTCCTAAAATTTGTCATTATCAAAATAATCGGAACGAATTTTTCAATAATATCTAATAAATCGGAATGAATGATACGGTTACAGCATCATCCGACCCCTCAGGTGCCGGGGACGACCGGGGACGGGAGGCTCGGCGCAGAAGATTCCGAACCTGCCGCCCAGGTACGTCTCCGCCCTGCCCCTGACGATC
>CAYZSQ010000087.1:0-6100 GCA_964479785.1 uncultured Methanomassiliicoccales archaeon | reverse complement strand
CCATGTTCCCGGCGATCCCCTGGCCCCTCCTCACCTCGAACCCGTAGGACGGGGTCCCGGAGGGGAACACGTCGGAGTAGTGGTACTCGTGTCCGCGGACGGTGCCGGAGAACACGGGGTTGTCCCCGGTCGCCTCCGCGATGACGTAGGTGGGCCCGTGCCTGACGCCGGTCATCCCGGCCTCGGCGTCGAAGACGCCGGACATCCTGTGGACGCTCCCATCCTTGTCCTTGATGGACTGGCACATGGTCATCAGGCCACCGCATTCGCCGATCACGACCTTGCCGTTCCGTGATTCGGCCCTCAGACCCTCCAGGAAGTCGGTGTTCTCCGAGAGCTGCCTGGCATGCAGCTCCGGGTAGCCCCCGCCCAGGTAGTACAGGTCGGCCTCCGGCAGCGGGTCGCCGTCGGTGGGGCGGAAGGTCTCCACCCTGAACCCCGAGGCCTCCAGGCACTCGATGTTCTCCGTATAGTAGAAGCAATAGGAGTCGTCCATGGGCACGGCGGCCCTGAGAGCGCAGTCCCTCTCCGTGTAGGGCGACGATGTGGGCAGCTCCGATGTGGAGGACTCGGCGATGTCCAGCACCCTGTCCAGGTCGATGGGGTCGGTGAGCTCCTGCAGCGGGACGATCTCCTTCTCGGCGAAGGACCTGAGGGTCCTCAGCCCCAGGTACCTCTGCTCCAGCACCTTCTCGGGACTCTTCGGTATCATGCCGACGAGCTGCACGTCCGGGCAGTACCTCTCCATGGCCGTGCGCAGCTTGTCCGAGTGCTGGCGGCCGGAGACGTTGTTCAGTATGACGCCGGCGATGTCCACCTCCGGGTCGAAGGACCTGAGGCCGTTCACGATGGCCGCCGCGCTGCGTGTCAGCGAGCGGGCGTCGACTATCAGGATGACCGGGAACCCAAGGAGCTTGGCGAGATATGCCGTGGACCCCACGTCCTCGTCCCCCCTCAGTCCCTCGTACAGGCCCCTGACCCCCTCCACCACGCAGATGTCCGCGTCCCTGGAGGCGTATCCCACCAGGTTGCGGATGGTGGCGTCGTCCATCAGGAATGAGTCCAGGTTCCTGGACCTCCTGCCGGTGGCGGCGGTGTGGTACATCGGGTCGATGAAGTCGGGGCCGGCCTTGAACGCCTGGACCCTCATGGTCTTGGACAGGCGGGACATCAGGCCCGTCGTGATGGATGTCTTCCCCACCCCGCTGCCGGTTCCCGCCAGGACCACGCCCTTCATCCCAGCAGCTCCCTGAGGGTGTCGGCGGTCTCCAGCGGGACGATGGAGTGGGCTCCCATGACCATGGTGTGGGACGAGATCTCGCCCACCGCCCATCCGTACCCCTGGTTCAGGTAGTTGGCGAGCTGCCTGGGCTGGTCGGTGATCAGTATGTCGTCCCGGTCCATGCCGGGGTACGCGTGGCAGATGCCGAGGACGATCGTCAGGTCCGGACGGAACCCATCGACCGCGTCCCTCATCTCCCGCCCCACGACGGGGTACTCGTCGAGGCCCCCGACGATCCTGTCGATCGTGACGCCCTTCGACTCCAGATCGCCGAGGATCTCGTCGCAGTAGCCCCTTATCCTGGGCAGGCCCTTGGCCCTGTCCAGGTTGGCCACGAAGAAGGTGTCCCCTCCCACGGCCCCCCTGGCACGGTCCACCGCCTCGAACATGTCCGCGAAGCGGTAGGCCAGCTCCTTCTTGGCGTCCATGACCACCGCCACCCTCCCCCCGGAGGAGAGCACGTCGAGGATCCTCCTGCACACGTGCATCTTAGTGGGACTGACGGCGGGCTGCAGGTAGTCGCGCGATGCCATGCCGACATCCTTCTCCAGCCTGGTGGCCGCCTTCATCAGCGAGATCTGGCGGGCGCACTCCTCCGCGTCGATGATGCCGGCGTCCCTGCCGGCCTCCAATGCCTTGATGGCCCCGCGGGTGTTGTCGCCCATGCACCCGTGGCAGTCCACCGGGAACACGTTGGCGTCGATGCCGGCCCTCCTTATCGACCTGGCCATGTCCTCGCCTATGATCATGCTGGCGCAGGTGCCCACCACGGCCACGGTCTCGGGGTGGAACCTCTCCTCCACCTGTTTCAAGGTCCTGATCAGCGGCTCCTCGCCGCCGAACACCAGGTCGTTGTCCCTCATGCCGGATGTGACGACCCTCACGTCGGCGTTCTCCAGCGGCCTGGAGGCCATGAAGCTGCACCCTGCCGGGCCGTGCTCGACGATGACGTCGACGTCCATGTCGCGCAGGGTGTACATCGCCGCCACTATGGGGTTCGGGCGCGGATGGATGACCGACCTCACTGGTATGCCTCCTTGACGAACTCGACCAGGAGCCTCGTGCCGGAGGGGACCTCGGGCCTCCCCCCGTCGCCGTCGGTCATCACCATCGGGACGCCGAAGGCGTCCACGACCTTCCCGATCTCATCCCTGTCCATCTTGTCGCAGACCTTCCTGCTCACCGGGTCGAGGACCACCAGGGCGCCGTCCAGGGCGCCCATCCTCTCCAGGCATTCCAGGGTCCTCCCGATGGAGATGTGCGATATGCCGGGGTTCCTCTCGCGGACCACGGTGATCCCGCCCTCCCGTAGGATCTCGCCCCTTCCGGGGACACCCTTGAACGTCTCCAGGGACCTGACGACGGACTCCCTGGGTATGCCCATCCCATGGCACACCTCGAGGGCGAGGTCGATGGCGTCCACGTACTCGATGTTCATGTACGACCCGTCCAGGTCCAGCTCGGACCTGCCGTCGTACTCTATCGCGATCCTCAGCGGTTGTCCGAGCCTCGGCTCGGACAGGACATCGACCCTCCCCCCGTACGCGGTCAGGTCGTCGCAGTACTGCGACCAGAAGCCCGTTTCGTCGGCGTGGACGATGTTCACGCCCCTCGATGTGAACACGTCCCTCTTGGCGTCGGACGCCCTCAGTGTGTTCCTTGCGATTCCATAATCGTCTACCAGATTGGTGACGCATGCGATGTCCGCCTTCCCGGACCCGCCAAGGGAGACCTCGCAGACCACCGCATCGTACCTCCCCGCCGGGAGGGTCATCAGGTAGGGAGGGGCTATGCTCACCCTCCTCTCTATCCTGTGGCCGTCGTCGGTCCAGGGGCCCTCGCCCCTCGATGAATGCAACAGGACTTTCCTGCCGGAATCGTGCAGCATCTTGGATATGAGGTAGCAGGCGCTGGTCTTGCCCTTGACGCCGGTGACCTCTATCCTGAACCTGGTGTCGTCGATGAACCTGCCCACGTCCCGGCTGAACGTGACGATCTCCCCGGGATCGGCGTCCCCCAGGAACTCCAGGGGGCAGTGCGTCGGCATGACCGTCATGTCGTAGGAGCCCTCCGGGACGGTGTCTGTCACACGGATCTCCATCTCCCTCAGCTCCCTCTTCCTCTCCTCGGGGCAGATCCCGTAGACGTCCACGCAGGTGACGTCCTCCCCCTCGGCCCGGTGCCTCAGGGCCAGGAGGTCCCCGCCGTGGACCATGTCCAGAACGAGAACGCGCATGGTATCACCGGTACTTCCTGAGCTTCTCCGCCAGGACGTCGCTCAGCCTCGGGTCCCCGCCCACCGGGACGGCGTACTTCAGCTCCACCTCCCTGCCGTTGCGACGGATCGTCCCGCCGTCGGAGAAGTCCTCTATCCCCAGCTTCCCCGGGACGTCCATGGTCAGGTGCTTGCCCAGGGATATGAACAGGGGCAGCGCGATGATCTCCTCCGCGCCGTCGTCCATCATCCGGGGGATCACGTCCTCGATCTTCGGGTCGTTGAACTCGTTGTACCCTATGTACACCTTGCCGTAGCCCCTCCCCTCCAGGCGCCTGGCGTTCAGCTCCACCACCTCGGAGTTGTAGCTGAGCTGGGACCCGTGGCCCATGACGATGAGCCTGGTGTCCATGCCGGGGGTCCTGAGGGCCTCCACCCTCTCCACCAGGATGTCGGTCAGGTTGGGGTCCTCCCCGAAGGGCTCGTCGATGACCACCCTCACCTGCCTGCCCTCGATCTCGACGGTGCCCCCCTTGGAGTACCTGGGGAGGCCGAAGTGCTTCACCGGGATGTCCCTGGTCACGTGGATCCCCGAGGCCACGAAGAAGGGCAGTATCACTATCTCGTCCATGCCGTCCAGGACCATCTCCTCCGCGGTCTCCCTGATGGATGGTATGGAGAACTCGTTGAACCCCACGTACACGTTGTCGAATCCCTTGGACCTGAGCAGGTCGGCCTGCATGTCCAGGACCCCCTTGTTGAAGGCCATGGTGGAGCCGTGGCCCGCGATCATTATCCCTGTCGTGATGTCAATCACCTCCCATCCTCATGCCGCCCGAGGTGTCCTCGGACAGCTCCAGGAGCCTGTCCGCGAGGATGCGGTATGATTCCGCCATGGCGGAGTCCGGCTCCCCGTCCACCACCGTGCATCCGAGGTCCTCGCACCTCTGCACCGCCGGGTCCCTTGGGAGCCTGTGTATTACTGTGGTGCCCATCTCCTCCGCGGCCCTGTCCACCAGGGCGTCCTCGTCCCTGACGCCGCGGGAGTTCTGGATCAGCCCGCCCAGCCTGGCGTAGCCGTCGTGGGTCAGGTCGTTGACCGCGTAGGATATGTTGCTGGCGGCGTACAGGGCCATCATCTCCCCGGATGTGACCACGAAGACGTCCCGGGCGTAGCCGTTCCTGATGGGCATGGCGAATCCCCCGCACACCACGTCGCCCAGGACGTCGTAGAGGATGACGTCCGGCCTGTAGCGGCCGATCATGTCCAGCTGCTCCAGCTGCTCGAATGCGGCTATGATCCCCCTGCCGGCGCATCCCACGCCCGGCCTGGGGCCCCCGCACTCCACGCACAGGACGCCGTTGGTGCCGGGGAACACGATGTCCTCCAGCTCCGGGTCGGGGTCGTCCCTCATGGTCTCCAATACTGTGGGGATGCCCCTGCCCGCCACCGCGCGGGTGGAGTCGGCCTTGGGGTCGCAGCCTATCTGGATGACTTTGAGGCCGCGGGCCGCCAGGGCGGCGGAGACGTTCCCCACCGTGGTGGACTTGCCTATGCCTCCCTTGCCGTACACCGCTATCCTGCGCATGCCGGCTGATTAAGGAGGATTCTATTAATACTTTCTTCGCCAAAAATAACACTCGACCTTCGACCACGGATGAGCCAGACTCCTCCGGGACCGGCGTCGGGTCCGCAGGCAAACGGATATCCCGCGGACGCCATCCACCCTGCATGGAACCGGAGACCTTCGAGCTCCCCTCCTCCCGGGACGGGGAGACCCTGCACTGCGTGAGATGGATGCCCGACGGCGAGCCCAGGGCGTCCCTGCAGATCGTACACGGCATGACGGAGCACATCCTCAGGTACGACGGGTTCGCCTCGTACCTGACATCCAGGGGCTTCGCCGTCTACGGCCACGACCACCTGGGCCACGGCGGGACCTCCCGGGAGAAGGGGTTCATCGCCGAGGAGGGCGGGGACGAGCTGCTGGTCAGGGACACGGCCGAGGTGAACGCCAGGATGCGGCGGGACCTGCCCGGGATCCCCCACCTCATCATGGGCCACAGCATGGGGTCCTTCGTGGTCAGGGTGTTCCTGACCAGGCACGGAGGGGACGTGGACGGCGCGGTGGTCATGGGCACCGGGCAGCAGCCGGGGTACCAGACCTCCGTGGCGCTGGCCGTCGCCAAGGTCCTGTGCATGGCCAAGGGGAGGCACTCCACCAGCGGGATGCTGAACGACATGGTGTTCGGCGCCTACTCCAAGGGGTTCTCGGAGCCGGACCTTCCCAACAGGTGGCTGAGCAGGGACCCCGCCGTGCTGGAACGGTACGAGAGCGACCCGGACTGCGGGTTCCCGTTCACCAACGCCGGGTACCGGGACCTGTTCGCGCTCATCAGGAGGGCCGTGTCCGGGAAGGACATCGGACGCATCCCGAAGGACCTGCCGGTGCTGCTGGTCTCAGGGGCGGAGGACCCGGTGGGCGGCTACGGCAGGGGCGTCGAGAGGGCCAGGGAGCAGCTGGAGAGGCAGGGCCTCAGACCGGAGATGGTCCTGTACCCCGGCATGAGGCACGAGGTCCTGAACGAGATCGGCTGCGAGA
>CAYZSQ010000086.1:0-6153 GCA_964479785.1 uncultured Methanomassiliicoccales archaeon | reverse complement strand
GCACGCCGATGTTCTTCTCCACCTTGACCTCGATGGGGAGGCCGTGCATGTCGTATCCGGGCTGGTCGCGGACGTTGTAGCCGCACATCCTCCAGTACCTGATCAGGATGTCCTTGACGGTCTTGTTCATCGCCGTGCCCAGGTGGATGGCCCCGGTGGTGTAGGGGGGACCGTCGACGAAGTAGAACCTCTCGCCGGAGGCCCTCAGCTCCTTCGTCCTGTGGTAGGCGTCGGTCTCGTTCCAGTATGCCTGGACATCCTTCTCGATGCCCTTGGCGTCATAATTCGCACGGATCTGCTTTATCATCGCATTCCCTCGTGTCCGGGAGTTCTCTTTTCCCGGGGTGTGTCTCGCACGGCTATCCGCACAAGTATGAAAAAGATGTCGGGCCCCGGGGAGCGGGCCGAGCAGGGGCGCCTTCGCGGCAGTGTCCCTGTTCGACCCGCGGGAACGATGACGGGGGATGCCCGCGGTTCAGAGGTCCTTCAGCAGGGGGACCCTGTGCTTCACATGTTTCAGGTACCACTCGGACAGCACGTACGTAAGGGCGACGACCAGTATCGTGGTGACGATCGACCCGGAGATGCTGAGCGGGGTGAAGTCGATGACGTAGCTCACGGCCAGGAGGAATCCGACGATGTACCATTGGGCCATGTACATGGTGGTCAGGTCCCTGCCGAAGGAGACCCCCAGGTTGGAGATCCGCGTGCCGGATATCCTGGTGGAGATCCAGTACAGGATCGACAGCTGCGACGACACCAGGAGGATGTACCACGCGGCCCGGATCAGATCCATGTCGTAGAGGATGCCATCGTACACCGTGAACAGGTTGACCAGGTCGTAGCCGCTCAGCCACAGCACGGCCGTGTACACCACCAGCAGCGGCATGGCCACGGATGCGAGCTTCCGATGGAACGCGCCCCGGTCCTCCGCCGCGGTCAAGCGCTTGGCGAGGATGTACCCGAACACGGGGAACACCAGCCACTGGAACAGCGGGAAGCAGGAGAGATCGCTCTGATAGAAGAGATGGCCGACCACGTACTGGATCAGGGACCCCTTCTCCCCCACGGTGGGGGCCAGGTACGAGACGCACATCATGGCCACGGCTATCGCGACTATGGCCCCGTCGCTCAGCTTCAGCTTCTTGGCGAGCGCGAAGAACAGGAACGCCATCCAAGCGAAGTTGAGGATGTCGACGAACATCAGGGATATGCTCTCGTCCGCCACGATGCCCGGTTCGCCCGTGACCAGCTCGACCAGGCCGGGCTCCACCACATGGATGACCAGCCTCAGGATGTATGCCAGGATGAACAGCTTGACCGCCCTCCAGGCCAGGTCCCTGGGGGAGCTGTGGCGGGTGAACACCAACCCCATACCCAGGCATATCATGAACGCCGGGGCCACCGCCCCGAACAGTTCGACGAGGAGCGAGTATATGCCCTCCAGATCGTTCAGGCCCACGGGGTTGACGTAGTCCAAGCCGGAGTAGAGGAGCACATAGTGGAGCTCCTCGTAGACGTGGATGGCCACCATGCCGATGAGGCAGATCGCCTTGAGGTAGTCCACCTCCAGGAATCTTGAGTGACTTTGGTTGTTCGATGTCATGGATGTGCCGCGCCTCCCATGGGCCGTTCCGTCTTCATGTTCGCGATCCTCCGCATTTCTTCGATGTGCGGGGCGACCGTGTCCCCGCCCTCGCGGGCGTCGTCGGGCGCACGGTCCCCCTTCGGACGTCAGTAGACGGTGGACGAGCTGTACATGAGCATCATGTACTCATGGCCGTCCAGGTTGTACTCCATGGCATACTGGATGCCGTCCTCGGCTCCGAGGTAGAATATCACGTCGGTCCCGAGGTACTCGTCGTACACTTCGTAGATGTCGCACACGACGGTGCCCCAGCAAGTGTTGTACAGGCACTGCCCCACCCACTCGGCGGCACCCTCCTCGAACCCGTTCAGGATCATGAACACGGTGTCCTGGCGCAGATCGTCCTCGTAGCCCACGTAGTAGTACGTGGCCATGTCCCCGTCGACCGCGATGATGATCATCGTCTGAGGGTCCATGTACTCGCCGTCCTCGAAGCCGATTATGGTTATCCAGTCCCCGACGGCGATCTCGCCGGTGTTGTGCATCACGGTGTAGATCGAGATGGGATCCGCACACAGGGTGCTGTAGGACACCACGGTGAGCTGGGAGCTCCCGTCGGCGTTCTCGACGAGCTTCCTGACGACGACCCCGTCGTACACCCAGTACGTGACCTTCGCCCCGTCCTCTTCCTGGACGATCACTTCGCACTCGAACAGGCCGAAGGGGGTGTTCAGCACCTCGGTCCCCTGGGAGGTGCCCTCCGGGACGATGATGAACGAGCCGGTGCTGACCGAGCCCGTGGCGGTGACGTAGTCGTAGTTCCAGACCGAGAGGACCCCGTCCTCCAGGCTGAACGCCAGGTGCTCGCTGATGTCGTACTCGACGGAGCCGTCGGCCGACGTGGTCACGGTCACGCATATCTGGTAGTCGCCCACCTGGACGTCCCTCTCCCCGGCGATCCCGCGGGTCCCGGAGGCCATGCTGGCGTAGACAAGCTCCAGTTGCCATGTTACATTCCAGTCGGCGTCGTAGCCGACGACCCAATAGCAGAGCCCGTCCTCGGAGCCGACATACACATCGAAGTAGACGTCCCCGTCCTCCTCGTAGTACACATCGTAGATGGTCTGGCCGTAGTAGCTGTCGAAGATCGATCCCGCATCAGGTTCCGTGCCAGCCGCAATTCCGAAGGCCAGGAACTCCTCTGCCGTGCAGGTGACCGTCTCCCCGGTGAGCCCGTTCTCATAGGTCACGGTGTCGCCGTCCACGCTCAGGACGGTCATGACGACCACGCCGATGCCGTTGTAGTCCTCGTCGTACATCGCGAACACCAGGACGTCGCCCGCCTCGACATCCCCGACGGTCGCCGAGCCGTACTCCATGGGGCCCTCCGTGACGGATGTGGAGGTGATGATCATGGCCACGCTCCCGCCAGTCTCGTACTCGAACTCGGCCATCACCACGAGGCCGGTGTCGGTGTCCACCAGGAACCTGGCGGAGCCGAAGCCCTCGAGATATCCGACGTAGACGTCGCAGAGCATGGTTCCGAGGTAGGGGATGTCGGTCTCCACCGACTCCCTCGCGAGTCCGGAGGACGCGAACAGGTCGAACAAGGTCTGGGGCCGGACCTCATCGACCGGGTAGGCGCCGTCGGACAGTCCGGGGATGATGTAGTTGATGACGAACCCCTCGTCATCGATGAAGCTCATCCGGAGCGACCCATGGGTCTGGAAGGTGAGCCCGTCGGCGTCGGTGCTGATGTAGATCACGTCCTCGTAGTCGCCCAGCTCCCCGCTTTCGTACTGGTAGGTGGGGGCCTCGCCGGAGCCGATGAAGCTGGAGGATGTCAGGTATCCGCTGAAGGACCGGTCGTCACCGATGTACACCGTGTAGTAGCACACCCCGTCCTCCAGGCCGA
Source organism: uncultured Methanomassiliicoccales archaeon (assembly GCA_964479785.1). Lineage (GTDB taxonomy): Archaea > Thermoplasmatota > Thermoplasmata > Methanomassiliicoccales > Methanomethylophilaceae > Methanoprimaticola. Next base: position 2,650 of record CAYZSQ010000086.1, on the reverse strand, counting down.
CGAACAGGTACTGGGTGCCGGTGTCGTCGATCACGGTCTTCACGGAGCACAGTCTCAGGCCGTAGGGGGTGTCGAGGAGGCACGCCCCGTCGCCCTGCACCGCGCGGATCTCGCCGCCGGAGATCAGTTGCTCGATGGTGCATGTGAAGGAGGTGCCGGAGTTGGAGTTGGTGTATGTGGCGTATCCGCCGTCCACGGAGTCCACGACGATCGTCATGGTGAATTCGTCCCCGGAATCGTCGGTCATGGCGTACTCCATGTAGTCGCCGGCCTCCAGTACGGTGTCCACGCCGCAGGCGTCGAGCTCCGCATAGTGGCTGTCCAGCACGTAGAACCATGCAGTCACCTCGGGGTAGACGTAGACGTAGAGGACGTCGTTGCCGTCGCCGTCGATGTAGCCGTAGCACTCCACGCAGTCGCTGTACCAGCGGTACACGTCGCATACCACCTCGCCGTAGAGGGGCGAATCGACGGTGACCCCCTGCTCGTAGAGGTTCAGCGGCGACAGGTTGTCGAAGGGGCTCAGATAGACCTCGAAGTAATAGGTCTCCCCGTCGTACTCGCTCTGGTAGTAGACCGTCCTCCCCAGGATTCCGACTTTGGTCTGCGTCAGCGTGTAGACGTCCAGGAGATCCCCGGTGTCGTTGTCGTAGACCGCAACCTCATAGGTCCCGATCTGCCCCACCAGCTCCAGATTCGCGTCGTACGTCTCCGACGAGACGTTGGAGGACCCTGCCAGGTCGCCGCCGTACCAGGAGCCGTCCGCGTTCTCGCAGTACATGAGGTAGCAGACGCCGTCGTCCTGGCCGAGGTACAGGTAGCGAGTCCAGTCCCCGTCCGTTATGACGGCCAGGGAGCACAACATGAGGCCGTATCCGGTGTTCACGATGTACGTGCCGCTCCCCTCGGTGGCCCCGCCGCCCAGGAACTCCGCCGCTGTGCATGTTGCGGTGGTGCCGGTCATCGGGTCGTAGTAGGTCACAAGGTCGCCGTCCACGGCGGTCACCGTCATGGTGTATATCTCGGAGGTGCCGTCGGATCTGTCGAGGTGATAGGTCATGTGGTCGCCCACCTCGATCACCGTGTCCACGGTGGTGGGGTTGTCGGGAATCTCGTTGAATGCGTAATAGACGAGTTCACTGGCGGCGTAGCTGCCGTCCTCCGCGACGAAGTACTGGAAGCAGCACCACTCCCCGCTGTAGAACGAGTATACGGTCATATCGTCGTAGGTGGAGACGTACCAGTCGCCCTCGACGGTGCCGTACACCCGGGATTCGAGCGTGGCGCCCTCCAGATACAGTGTGAGGTCGTCCCCACTGGTCACGGCGGCGTACGATACCCGTACAATCTCCTCATCGCCGTCCGACGTGACCATCTGGTACGTCATGACGTCCCCGTCCAGGCCCACCATCGTCTGCGAGATGATGATGGTTCCCAGCACGTTGCCGTCGGAGTCGTATCTCGTCTCTTCGAAGACCTGGGTGTACCCCACCCCGATCTCAACGCCTTCTTCGTCATCGTGCTGCATGTACCAGCACGCGAACAGGAGGCATATCACGATGATCACGGCTACAACGGCCGTGATCGCTATGCTCTTACGCTGCATGGACTGAAGTATCCCTATGTCTCTATAAATACGGTACTTAAGATCTGGTTGCACCGGCTGTGAAGCCGACGGGATCCAGATCACATCGGGCCCATACGCCAGTTATATAAAGGTCCCCGACAGAGACGGGTACGATGCCGGAGTCCTCAGACAGCACCAAGAACATCCTCGGCGACCCGAAGAGGGCGCTGTTCGCCATGGTGGTGCCCATAGCGGTCGGGATGCTGATCCAGTCCCTGAACAACATGGTGGACGCCGTGTGGGTGTCCGGTCTCGGGACCGCGTCCCTGACGGCCACCGGCGTCGTGTTCCCGTTCTTCTTCATCCTGATAGGGATAGGCAACGGCCTGGGGGTGGGGGCGTCGCAGGCCATCGCCAGACGCATCGCCGTGGGGGACAGGGAGGGCGCCAGCAGGGCCACCGCCCAGATCCTGGTGATCGGGGTGGCGGCGGGGTTCGCCCTGGCCGCGGTGTTCGCCGTCTATGCCGAGCCCCTGTTCTCCGCCGCCGGGGCCGGTCAGTACATCGACGAGACCATGGCGTACGGCCTGCCCATAATGCTCTGCGCACCCATCTACATGGCCAGCTTCATCTTCAGCGCCCTGATCAGGTCCGAGGGGGCGGCCAGGATGTCCATGTACATCCAGGTGGTCGGGGTGGTGGTGCACATGGCCCTGGACCCGGTCCTAATCTTCGGCCTGGGCATGGGGGTGGCGGGCGCGGCGGTGGCCAGCGCCATAGGGATGCTCGCCGCCGTGGCGATGGCGTTCTGGCTCTACTTCTCCGGGCGCATGTACCTGGGCCTGAGCTTCAGGGGCTTCAGGTTCGACCGGGCTTTGGACTGGGACATGCTGAGGGTCGGCCTGCCCGCATCGCTGGAGATGGTCCTGCTGTCGGCGTCCACCTTGCTGATGAACATCATCATAGAGGGGGTGGACCCGGTGAGCGGCATCGCCGTGTACACCACCGGCTGGAGGCTGCTGGACATCCTGATGATCCTGTGCGTGTCCTTCGGGTCGGCGCTGGTCCCCATCAGCGCCGCCG
>CAYZSQ010000085.1:4856-6165 GCA_964479785.1 uncultured Methanomassiliicoccales archaeon | reverse complement strand
TCGTGCCCGGCCAAACCGCTTCGGACTTGGAGACCTCCGCGTCGGTGCCCCGCCGATCGACGGGGGTCCCCTACCTCCATCTCCCTTCGTCTTTTCGACCCGTCCATCCCCTTCGGATGCGGGATCGGTTCACGTACATCCCGGTGACCGGCCGGAGATCCGCGGGCCGACCGAAAACGCCGGAGGATCGGGATCCGAGAGTCGGGACCCCCGCACCGCCTGGAGGTGTGTTGGGTCGGGACGGCCGATGGCGCCGGCCGTCGAAGAGATTTCACAGGTCGTCGGGAGGGGGCTCCGCTCGGGGCCCCTCCCTCTTCCTGCGCTCGTGGAACGCCCAGGCCAGGATGATGGCCACGGCCACGGCTGCGACGACCGCGGCGATGAGATATCCGGACGCCGTCAGGGTCCCGGCCGTCGAGGCCCTGCACTCGAACGTGCTGGAGAGCGTGCTCTCGTATTTCTCGTAGTACACGTTGCTCTCTTCGCTGCTGAAGAGATAATTGGGATAATCGTATCCGTCAACGGTCGGGAGCGTCACGGATACCCCGATGCTGTATGAGCCCAGTTCCAATGGGTCGACTGTCTCGATCGTCGCGGTCCAGGTGTACGCCACCGAGCTCTTCCCGAGGCTCCAGCTTCCCGTCCATTCGACGGGAGAGCTGATTTCGACATCGACGCCGTCGCTGTCGGTGAGACCGATGACCTCCGTATCCGGGACCTTCTGGTCCTCGAGGTCCGATATGTAGTCGCTCCAATGGGAGCTTGTGAAGTAGTACGGCAGGGCGGCCGTCACCGTCACCGTCACGGACGTCTCGCCGTAGGTCACATCGGCCGCGGACACGCTCAACGTCGGTTCCACGTACAGACTCTGGTTCGTCAGGGTCCCGAGACTCAGTTCACAGCCGGTGTGCTCCGTGGCGAAGAGGTATATGTAGCCGTACCCGGAGATGCTGTGGGCATAGAGCTTCCCGCCCTTGTAGTGGATCTCCCCTATGTTGTGCAAGGTGCTTGATACCGAGCCCAGGGTCCCGCCGTACATGACGAGTCTACTGTTGCTGTAGACGTACAGCTCGTCCCCGTATGTGCTCGACGCGGTGTTCCCGGAGATTGTCCCGCCGTACATGGTGATCGTCCTGCCGTAGACGTACACCCCGCCCCCTGTGTCGGCGACGTTATTCGTTATCTCCGCATTCCCGCTCATCTCCACGGAGGAGCTCATCGCATAGACCCCCGCACCGTAGTCGGCGGCGTTCCCGGAGATCTCCCCGCCGGACATGGTGAACCTCCCGCCGACGAGGCACACCCCGCC
>CAYZSQ010000085.1:0-4756 GCA_964479785.1 uncultured Methanomassiliicoccales archaeon | reverse complement strand
CCGTACCCGTAATTTGCGCCTGACGCGGTGTTCCCGGAGATCGCCCCATCGTACATGATGAGGTTCCCTCCGTCGGCGACGTAAACCCCGCCTCCGAAGTATGCCTCGTTCCCGGAGATGGTCCCGCCGTACATTATGAGGGTCCCTCCGTCGGCGACGTACACCCCTCCCCCTTCTCTGGATTCTTGGTCGACGGTGCCGGTGCCGCCGGTGATGACTCCACCGGCGATCGTCCCGATTCCCTCGTCGGAATGGCTGCTAATGCAGACGAAGGAGACGGTCTCGCACAACACGTACAGTCCGTCGTCATCGACATGGTAATCCCTTTCCTCGGTGCCACAATCGTACAGGTACAGGGTCCCGCCATCCTCTATGGTTATGACCGACCCGCCACCGGTGCCCGTCAGGACGTTCCCGTTGAGGCAGAGGGTGACTTCGCCGGATATCGTTATGTCGGCCTCCAGAGTCACATCGTCAGACAGGTAGTAGTCGCCCGAGTCGATCGGACCGCCCTTGTCGGAGAGCGATACCGCATGGTCGACATGGCTATCATCGGCGTCCGCCGCGTCGGGCATCGCCAGGCATGCACCGATCACGCACAGCGCCAGCAGGGCCGCGGCCAGCAGGGCGCGGTGCCCTCCGCGGGTACAACGGGATCTGTCACGGCTTGTCATCTCAGAACCAACTCCGGTGGAATGTAATGCGTTTGGGGCACGGCCGCCGTACGGCAGGCGGTGATTGGAATCGCTCTCAGGGGTTCGGCCATGGGCGTCACTCTCGTCGTAACGAAGGGGGTGGACCCCGCTTCCGATAGAGATTAGCGCATCCTGATGTATTTAATAGGAACACGGGGGGACCGTACGGTGCGGATGTCGCCGGCCTCCTTCACTGACGGGGCCTCTGCGCCGGACCGCGCCCTTCCGCATCGATCCCCGGCCTTCCGACACCCATCGGATACGGGGATGCCCCGTGTCCTCCCTGCGACCGAGCGGGATGCGATCCGTCTCTCGGATCAGACCGCGGGTCCCGAGACGGATGCCCGTACGCCTAATCCCCGGGGACCACGTACCTTACAAGCGAAACATAATAACGGCTCGCCGTAGTCCAGTGGCTCATGGGAAAGGCCGACACCCATCTGCACACCGAGTACTCGGGCTTCAACGAGCTCGGGGTGATCAAGTTCCCCGAGTCCACCACCCAGCCCGAGAGGCAGGTGGACAGGATGAGGAGGCTCGGCATGGACGTCATGGCCATCACCGACCACGACGAGACCGAGGGGGCGTTCATCGCCCAAAAGTACGCCAGGGCGAACTTCGACGACATCGAGGTGGTGGTGGGCGAGGAGATCACCACCGCCGACGGGGAGATCATCGGCCTGTTCCTGTCCGAGAAGATAGAGAAGGGGCTCCCGGTGGAGGAGACCGTCGACATCATAAGGTCCCAGGGCGGGCTGGTCATCGCACCGCACCCCTTCAGCATGCACACGCCCGGGCTCCAGGAGAGGATCCTCGGCCTGGACATCGACGGCTTCGAGACCGTGAACGGCGGACACCCGGACGCCTACGCCAACATGCTGGCCCGCATCGTCATGGACAGGTACCCGGGCAGATGGGCGGAGACCTCCGGCAGCGACGCCCACTCCGTGTACACGTCAGGGTACAACTGGACCGAGTTCTCCGGCACATCCGCCGACGACTACAGGAGGGCGATCCTGAACAGGACCACCGTGGCGGTGGGGGAGGCGGCCCCGGTGTTCGGCCAGGTCCAGTGGAGCGTGGACGTGGTCATCGGGGGGCAGAGGCTCCTCTACCAGTCCCTGCTCGGGAGGCTGAAGAACGTCCCCCACGACCATCTCATCGAGAAGATCAACAGCATAACCGACCTGAAGAAGGCCACCGGGATCTTCGCGGGGCTCCTCTACGTGATCCCGCCCATATCCTTCATCGCCACCATCATGAGCACGTCGTACCTGAAGGACTCCGCCGCCGAGATGACGTCCTGGATCCCGGAGCGCCTGGCCAGGATCGACAGGATCGTGAGGGCGGTGGACGCCGCGGGGGGACCGGGCGCCGCGGGCCCACGCATCCCGGAGATCGAGGAGGCCATAGGGGTCATGAAGTCGCACAGGAGGCCGATACGTGGACTCGGACGTCTATAAGATCGGGGTCACGGTGCCGGAGAGCCACCTCGAGGCCGTCATGGACTCCTTGGACGGGGTCGCGGAGCCCGTCTACCCGGGGTACGACCGCGTGTTCTCCTGGTGGCCGGTCACCGGATCCTGGAGGCCCCTGGAGGGCTCCCGCCCCTACGACGGGGAGGTCGGGGAGATAAGCGTGGCGGAGGAGATCCGCCTGGAGTTCGCCGTGAGAGCGGGGGACCTGGGGAGGGCGGTGGCGGCCGTCAGGGACGCGCACCCCTACGAGGAGCCGGCCATCGACATCATCCCGATGGTCCCCTGGAGATCCGTCATTCCCTCGGACGGTAGTTGAACAGGTTGTCGAAGGTCCTCTGCATCCTGTGGATCTTGATGCCCTGGAGCCTGTAGGCCTTCTCCTCCTCGTCGATCAGCCCCAGCCCCACATACTCCGAGAGGATGCCCTCCACGCTGTCGTACTGGTCCTCCACCCCGACCACGATGTCGATCAGCCTGTTGCGGCAGGACATGTGCTTCGGCAGCTCCCCGCCGTTGTCCGCCAGGTATCTGTCCCTGATCGCCGGGTACAGGTCCAGGTTCCTGCGGCAAAGCTCCTTGGCCTCCCCGTACCTGCCGGCCCCGAACAGCCCCTCGATGAGGGCCTCGGTGACCAGGAACCGGCTGTAGTCGTCCATCTCCATGGTCTCGGCGTACATCCCCGCGGAGACCGAGAGGTTGTAGTTGTGGTCCTCGGTGGACCTGCCCATGAGGTCGACCATGAACGCCCTGGGCGAGGAGGTGTCGATGCCCCGGAGGTACCTGCGGACCCTCACCTGGTCCGGGGGCGTGAGGGCTCCGTACCACTGGCCGAGTCCGACCTCGGCGACTTCCGGCGGCGTCTCTGTCTGATCCATGCCACCGCAATCGGGACGGCGGATAAAAGAGGTTCTCCGGCCCGGACGGGAATGTGGACGGGTCGGGGCTCAATCCGCCACGTCCCGGATGACCACCACGTTGTCCGGGTCGTGGGGCCGTTCGCTGCACAGGGACCTGGCGTTCCAGATTATGGGGACCGCGAACTCCTCCGCCCGCTGGAAGCAGTTCCTCTGGCAGTGGCGGCAGTTGAACTCCTTGCAGGGGACGGCGGTTATGGACACCTCCACCGAGTCCCCGAACCTGGCCGCCACCGCCTCCCCGATCTCCCCGGCCTCCAGGCTCTCGTGCTCGATGGTCATGGTCCTGGGGAACACCACCTTCATGTCCACGTAGATCTTGGGCCCGTACTTGATCAGGCGGAGGTTGTACACGTCGATCCAGTCGTCGTGCCTGTACTCGCAGATTATGTCCGAGACCTGGCCGATCAGCTCCTCGTCGGCCCGGTCCATGGTGTCGTCGGCGGACTTCCTGATGACCCTGAACCCGGTGACCAGGATGATGGCCCCGAACAGTATGGCGATGCCGGAGTCCAGCCACCTGGCGTCGTATCCCATCCACTGGGCGGCGTACACGACGGCCAGACCGATGATGATGCCCACGGAGGAGTAGGTGTCGGAGCACAGATGCCTGCCGCTGGCCTCCAGGGCCGGGGAGCGGTTCCTCCTGGCCTTCCGGATGGCCGCCCTGCCGGTCACGTAGTTGGCGGCGGCCGCGATGGCCACCAGAACCAGACCGATGTCCAGGTCGGATATCTCGCCGGGGTTCAGGAGGGACTGCACCGACTCCAGGATGATCAGCACTCCGGCCACCATGATCATCGTCCCCTCGATGGCCGAGGAGATGATCTCGATCTTGCCGTGGCCGAAGGGATGGGTGCGGTCCGCGGGCTGGGCCGACAGGTACAGCGCGTACACGCCGATGCAGGCGGCCACCACGTTGACGATGGACTCCATGGCATCCGTCAGGATCGCCACGGACCCCGTGAGGATGTAGGCGATGAACTTGATCGCCATCAGTGTGAAGCCCAGGACCACGATGATCTTCTGGAACTCGTAGTTGTCATCGGCCGCGCTCGACATCGTGCGGATGCTAACGCTCAATGATTTATAATGATTGTTGTTTTGCAATCCTAAAAATGTTGAGCCGCACTTAACACTCGGCCACCGACCCCCTGCCCCTGAGCATGGATGCCACCGCTCCCACCGCGCACATGATCACGCACAGCACGAAGGAGTACCTCATGACGGTCAGGAACGCCCCGTAGTTCTCGGGGGAGAGGTTGTCCGCGCTCCCCATGACCAGGGAGATGAACAGCATGGCGATCCCCATGCTCACCATCATCCCGGTCTGCCTCATCACCGCCACCATGGCGGAGGCCTCCCCGGTCTCCGAGAGCTCCACCGAACCCATGATTATCGAGGTGTTCGGAGCCGAGAACATGGAGAACCCGAACCCCACCACCGCCAGGGTGACCGCCACCATGAGCAGGGAGGTGCCCTCGTCGTAGGCGATTATGGTCGCCAGGCCGATCGCGGATATGATCAGGCCGGCGGTGGGCAGGACCCTCTTGTCCCTGAGCCTGTCGGAGAGCCTCCCGAAGTAGGAGGTGCCCACGGCCTGTATGGCGGGCTGGATGAGCATCAGCAGCCCCGCCTCGGTGGCGGTGAGCTGCCCGATGCTCTGGAG
>CAYZSQ010000084.1:0-6235 GCA_964479785.1 uncultured Methanomassiliicoccales archaeon | reverse complement strand
GTAGTGGTCCCCCACCTCCTCGTACCTCTGCATGGTGACGCACAGGGCGGCCTTGCTCTTGGCGGGTATCCTGATGTCGGTGCCCTCCAGTTCCATGAGCTCGGTCATGTCGGATTTGTCCGTGTCCCTGCCGGAGCACATGCCGCACTGGATCACGTCGTCCTCCATGCCTATCCCGGGGATGGCGATGACCGCCTTCCCAGTGTCGCGGACGATCCCTCCGGTGCAGGACGGCTGCCCCATGGCGAACCCCACGGTCGGGGGGTTGAACGATAGGTATGTGAACCAGGAGACCGGGGCCAGGTTGGGGGTCCCGTCCGGCTTGGTGGTGCAGACCATGGTCACGGGGTTCGGCGAGGTGTACTCGGTGACTTTGACGATGTCTATCTTCTCCATCATGTCCATCGCGGGGTGAACGTCTCGACGGACTTTAAGTCGGTACGGAAAAGATACTTACTTGGTACGGTGTACCATACCGTCGATGACCATGGACACGGACGGGATGACCTTCGAGGACTTCACCAGGAAGTTCCACTGCGTGACGCTGACCGAATCAGGCAATTGCCCGGTGACCGTCCTGCTGCAGATGCTCCAGGGGAAGTGGAAGTTCCAGGTGATCTACGAGATCTGCATCCAGGACCCCATCCGCTACGGAGAGCTGAAGAGGGCCATACCGGGGATAACCAGCACGATGCTGTCGTCGTCCCTGAAGGAGCTGGAGGCCGACGGCCTGGTGTCCAGGAGGCAGTACGAGGAGGTCCCCCTGAGGGTCGAGTACTCCCTCACGGAGAAGGGCCGGGACCTCATGCCGGTGTTCTACGAGATGGCCCGCTGGGGCCTCAGGCACGTGCCCTGAGTCAGTCCCAGAACCTCTTGTTCTTGGCGTACAGGATCTCGGCGTTCATGATGTCGCGGTAGAAGTCGTCCTCGTCCACGTGGATGCTGCGGAGTATCCTGGAGGCCGCGTCGGGGCCGATCCCCCTGCCGGCCAGGGCCACCACCGCCCGCCGGCCGTGCTCGTTGACGAGGTTGGCGTTCCTGGAGAGCCTCATCAGGTCCCTCTTCTCCTGGGCGGACGTCTCCTTCAGCCTGATGAGCCCGATGTTGTCCCTCTCGTACCCCTTCAGCACCGCCACCATCACCCCGCCGCAGTGGGGGCATCTGAACCTCTTCGGGGCGTCGCCGACCCTGAACCTCCACTGGGACCCGCAGTTCAGGCAGGAGGCGAACAGCACCTCGTCCTCCAGCCTCTTCTTCAGGGCCATCAGGATGGAGTGGTCCGCGCGGACCGGCTGCATAAGCTCCTTCGACCTGACGATCCCCTCCAGGCCTATGGCGGATATGCCGCCGAGCTCCACCTTCACCTCGCCGGAGGCCATCATGGAGACCACCCTCTCGGCGTTGGGGATGTCCAGGTCCTCCCACAGGACCTTGTCCACCGCCTCCCTGTAGGCGGGGGTGTCCCTGTGCATCTCGAACAGCCTGGTGAAGTTCATGAAGCGGTGGTCGGCGTTCTTCTCGATGATGCCGAACTTCTTGGCGACGAACACGAACCTCCATCTCAGGAAGGAGGAGTTCAGGACCGTGATCCTGGAAAGGGCCTCGACGGTGCCGGGCTTCACCGACGTCACCGTCTGGAGGATGTCGTCCCTCTTCATGTTCCTGGGGAGCTCCAGGATGATCCTGTAGGGGTCGGCTGTCATGCCAACGCTCTCGCCCAGGCGTGCGGTGAGCAGTGCGGCGTAGATCTTCCCCAGGGTCTCGTTGACCCTGCTGCCGAAGCAGCCGTTGACGATGACCAGCCTGTCCCCCACCTCCACGGTGACCAGCCTGTCGGTGGGCATGGCGAAGCGCTCGTCCTGGTCGGCGAAGTACCTCTCCAGCACCCGCCTGCAGCCCTCGTCCCCCGGGTAGTCGGAGACGTTCCTGAGCCTGCGCATGCGGCCCACCTCCATGGCCACCTCGAAGGGCACGGGTATGTCGGAGCCGACCCAGTTGGGCACCGACCCCACCTCCCGGGCCTCCTCCACCAGGATCTCGTCCTCGCGCATCTCCACGATCCTCCAGGTCCTGCCCTTGGCGATGAACATGGCGTACTCCTCGGCGAAGGACGCCACGAAGCTCTCGTCCAGGGTGCCTATCACCGCCCTGGTCCCGATGTCGCGGATCATGTAGCTGCGCTCGTCGGGGATCATCGAGATGTTCTCGTAGAAGTAGTTCATGCCCTTGCGGGACCTGCGGAAGGAGTCGCCGTCGTCGAACAGCATCTTGATGGACTTCAGCTGCTCCAGCACGTCCTCGATGTCCCCCATGGTTATGTCCCTGAAGGGATAGGCGCCGGAGAACACCCTGAAGGCGGTCTCCCTGTCCACCCCTCCGGACATGGTCATGGCGATGAGCTGGTTGGCCACCACGGACAGCGGCCTGGGCCTGCCCTCCCAGGACTCCAGCTCCTTGGAGTCGCACCTCCTGGCGATCACCAGCGCCTCGGCCACCTCGTCGGGTGCGGTGGCGATGATCTTGGCGCGGATGCGCTCCCCGATCCTGTGGCCGGCCCTGCCCGCCCTCTGTATCATGCGGGACACCTGCCTGGGGGAGTTGTACTGTATGACCATGTCCGTGGAGCCCACGTCGATGCCCAGCTCCAGGGACGAGGTGCATATCAGCGCCCGCACCTCCCCCCGCTTGAACCTGTCCTCCATGTCCATGCGGTTCTCCTTCGAGAGGGAGCCGTGGTGGACGTCTATCGAGATGGACTCGTCCCACAGGTGGTAGCGGGCGGCCAGCCATTCCGCCGTCTCCCTGGTGTTGACGAAGAACAGGGTGGACCTGCCGGACTCGACGATGTCCCTGGCCCGCTTCATCACCCCCAGGATGTCGGGGTCGCTCTGGAGCCTGTCCAGCAGTCCGGGGTCCTCCTCCGGGGCCGGGCTCTCCACGTCTATGTCGAAGTCGCGGTGGGTGTCGTGCTTGCGCACGGTGACCCGCCTGCGGTTCCCAACCAGGAACCTGGCGACGCTGTCCACGTTTCCGACGGTGGCCGACAGCCCTATCCTCTGGTACTCGCCGGCGATGAGGTTCAGCCTCTCCAGGGCCACGCTCATCTGGGCGCCCCTCTCGGTGTTGGACAGTTCGTGGATCTCGTCCACCACCACCCACTGCACCCCCTTCAGGTGCTCCCTCAGGCGCTTGCCGGTGAACATGACCTGCAGGGTCTCGGGGGTGGTGATCAGGATCTCGGGGGGATTCTGGGACTGGTGGTTCCTCTCCGCCTGGGAGGTGTCGCCGTGCCTCACCCCCACGGTGATGCCCAGGGCCCTGCCGTACTCCTCCATCCTGCGGAGCATGTCCCTGTTCAGGGCGCGGAGCGGCGTGATGTACAGGCACCTGAAGCCCGACCTGCTCCCCTTGGTGCGGAATATCGTGTCGAACACCGGGAGCATCGCCGCCTCGGTCTTCCCGATCCCGGTGGGGGCGACCAGCAGCAGGTGCCCTCCCTGCCGTATCCTGGGTATGACGTCGGCCTGGGGCGGTGTGGGTTCGGTTATGCCCCTGTTCGCCAGGGCTTCGATGAGGGCGGGGCTCAATCCTTCAAAAGGCATGAAAGGGAATTTGCCGGGGCGGACCCCGGCGTTTTCGCTCACTCGGCGGGCTCTTCCCTCTTCGGAGCGGTGACCTCAAGCAGGACCTGGGACAGGTCCATGACCTTGATGTTGGACCCGGCCTTCTTGGCGCCCTGTGTGAGGTTCAGCACGCAGAACGGGCAGCAGGTGATGAGGATCTCGGCCCCGGTGGCCTCCGCGTCGCGGATCCTCTCCACGGCGACGTTGGTGGCGAAGTCGTTGAACTGGCTCTTGTATCCGCCTCCGGCGCCGCAGCACCTGGAGTTCTCCCTGGACCTCTCCATCTCCACCAGCTCCACGCCCTTGAGCTTCTTGATGACGTTCCTGGGAGCGTCGTAGACCCCGGAGTGCCTCCCGAGGTGGCAGGGGTCGTGGTAGGTGACCTTGTGGTTGAAGTCGTTGTTGAGGGGCAGCTTCCTGTCGGCGATGAGCTGCTCCACATACTGGGAGAAGTGGTAGACGTTCTGGCCCACCTTGGCGTAGTACTTGCCGAAGTCGGTGGAGACGGTCTTGTAGCATCCGGAGCAGGTCATGACCATGTCCTTGGCCCCCATGCCGTCGGCCTTCTCGACCACGGTCTCGGCGCATCCGAGGGAGGCGAAGGTGTTCCCGGTCCTCAGCAGGGGCGAGGAGCAGCACCACTCCTTGTCGCCGAGGCAGTTCATCTTGACCCCGGCCCTGGAGAGCACGACCACGCCGGCCTGGGCGATGTGCTGCATCCTGTAGGACCCGGTGCATCCGGCGAAGAAGATGACGTCGGGGGGAGTGGCCCTCTCGACCTCCGCGGGCCACCAGGCGTCCCTCTTGGAGGGGGGCTCGCCGTAGGGGTTGTGGACCTGGGCGACCTTCTCGGCCATGCCCTTGTGGGCGGACAGGGGTCCGACGCCGTTCTCCACGAACCAGGTCCTCATGTCCTCCCAGAAGTCCACCAGGCGGATCTGGGCGTGGCAGACGACCTCGCAGTTCCCGCATCCGGTGCACTTGTACATGGCGTCGACGAAGTCGGGGCTGAGGCCGACCTCCCTGTCCAGCAGGCCGTCCATGGCCCCGATGCCGACCTTGTCCAGCTGGTTGATGTAATAGATCTTCCCCCTGGGGGTGACGGACTCCCACGGGGTCTGGTTGTGGGCCTCGCAGACGTCGATGCAGTATCCGCACTGCAGGCAGGCCGTCAGGACCTTCTGCACGCGGGGCAGTTTGATGAACTCGGGCTTCTTGATGTCGATCTCTACCATGTTGCCGAACCTCCGGACATGTTGCGGCGGCCTTCCGACGGGCCGCGCTCTGATGCAAGTTCGAGAGTCAGGGGATATTTAATCGTTGCAGGACGGGAGGACGGGGTCCGGGCGCGCCCAGGGCAACTATAATGAGACGGAATGAGATTGACCTGGTATGAACGGGAGCGTCGGCGCAGCCGCCGTCCAGGCAGCGGAGGCACACATCGGAATGTACGGGGGGATCCCCCGGACCATGGGGAGGTCCGGCCCATGAGCGCCCCCAGGCTCTACGAGGACTGGACCGGCAACGTGGTCAACGACGCGGACATAAGGAACCTGGATCCCGGGGCGGTCCGTGCCGCCAGGGCGTCCTTCTGCGAGAGGTTCCCCGACCGTGCGGAGGAGAGCCGGAACTGGGACGACCAGACCTTCCTGTCCAGGGCCGGCGTCTTCAAGAGGGGGAGGGTGACCGTGGCCGCCCTGATACTGATGGGGAAGGCCGGCGACCGCCTGCTCCCGTCCAGCGTCTGCATCAGATGGAGGCTGTACGACGTGGACGGCGCGCTGGAGGACTCGAGGGTGTTCGACGGCCCCGCCATCCTCTCGTCCTCGCAGGCGGTGTCCATGATCCGCAACTGGTCCTGCAGGACCGGCACCGGGGACTCGGAGTCGGTGGTGAGCGCATACCGCACCGCCACACTGTTGGAGGCGGTCCGCAACGCCGTCGCCCACCAGGACTACGGGCTGGGCGGGACCGTGGACATAATCGAGAGGGAGTCGGAGTCGGTCACGGTGGTGAGCGCGGGGTCCTTCCCCGACCGCTCCCCCGAGTCCTTCGTCAGCGGTCCCCCGGTGCAGGCCCCGGCCAGGAACGCGTTCCTCTACGGGGCCATGGCCGGCATCGGGATGATCCCGGCGGCGGGCAGCGGGATCAGGTCCATGTACCTGTCCCAGGCGTACCGCAGGTTCCCCATGCCGGACTTCGACATCGTGGACGACAGGGTGGCCGTCAGGTTCTCGGGGCTGCGCGGGGGGTCCTACGCCAGGGTCCTGGATCTGAGGGACGACCTGGACTTCAGGACGGTGATGGACCTGGACCGGGTGGCGAAGAACCGCCACGTCCCCGACAGGAGGATGAGGGCGCTGGTCCGCAGGGGGCTGGTGGAGATGGTCGGAGGGCTCCCGTGCATAGCGTCCGGGGCCGGACAGGAGGTGGCCTCGGCCTACACCTCCGGGACCCTTCAGGATGCGGTGCTGGCACTCATGGATTCCAAAGGGTTCGCCACCAGGTCGGACGTGACCGAGGTGGTGGCCTCCAGGGACTCCAGGGACCTGACCGAGGAGCAGCTCAGGGTCAAGGCCACGAACCTGCTGCAGACCATGAGGAGGGCCGGG
>CAYZSQ010000083.1:0-6335 GCA_964479785.1 uncultured Methanomassiliicoccales archaeon | reverse complement strand
ACATCCATGTGGACGGCAAGGGGGTCGAGCACTATCCGCTGTTCGCGGCGTCCTTCATCCGGGAGATGGAGCCGCCGTGGGACGGCCCGAGGTTCACCTCCCGGTCCCCACAAAGTTAAGATAGGTCCCGAATATGCTCGACCATCCATTTCCAGATGTGATCATCATGAGAAGCGATGCAGTCAAGAAGGGGCCGTCCGCGGCCCCGCAGAGGAGCCTCCTCAGGGCCGACGGCCTGGACGACGGGGATTTCGAGAAGCCGTTCATCGGTATCGCGAACTCCTGGAACGACATCGTCCCCGGGCACATCCACCTCAACGAGATCGTGGAGGCCGTCAAGGAGGGGATCGTGGAGGCCGGCGGGAAGCCCTTCGTCTTCGGCGTCCCCGCGGTCTGCGACGGCATCGCCATGGGCCACAGGGGCATGAGGTACTCCCTGGTCTCCAGGGAGGTCATCTCCGACTGCTGCGAGGTCATGGTGGAGGGTCACGCCCTGGACGGGTGGGTCGGGGTCTCCAACTGCGACAAGACCACCCCCGGCATGCTGATGGCCGCCGGGCGCATGAACGTCCCCGCACTGATCGTCACCGGCGGCGCCATGGAGCCCGGGGTCGGCAAGGACGGGAACATGGACCTCCAGTCGGTGTTCGAGGCCGTGGGAGCCTACTCCGCAGGCACCATCACCGAGGAGGATGTCAAGAACATCGAGTGCACCGCGTGCCCCGGGAGGGGGAGCTGCTCCGGCCTCTTCACGGCCAACACCATGGCCTGCCTCACCGAGGCCCTCGGCATGAGCCTCACGGGATGCGGGACCTGCCTCGCCGACGACATCAGGAAGCTCTCCATCGCCAGGGAGACCGGCAGGAGGATCGTGGAGATGGTGAGGAAGGACATCAAGCCCAGGGACATCGTCACCAGGGAGTCCTTCAGGAACGCCATCCGCGTGGACATGGCCATAGGCGGGTCCACCAACACCGCCCTGCACCTGCCCGCGATATCCAGGGACTTCGGCTGCCCCGTGGGCCTGGACGACTTCGACGAGATATCCAGGGACACCCCCCACATCACCAGCCTCAGGCCCGCCGGCCCCTACGCCATCAAGGACCTGGACAGGGCGGGGGGCATCCCCGCGGTGCTCAAGGTGCTGAGGGACGGCCTCGCCGACCTCCCCACCGCCAACGGCACCACCGTCCATCAGATAGCCGACGCCGCCTCCGTCAGGGACGGGGAGGTAATCAGGCCCCTGGACAGGCCGTTCCACCAGCAGGGAGGCATCGCCGTCCTCAAGGGGAACATCGCCCCCGACGGGTCCGTGGTCAAGCAGGCCGCGGTCAGTCCCAAGATGATGAGGTTCAGCGGGAGGGCCAGGGTCTTCGAGGGCGAGAAGGACGCCGCCGAGGCCATAACATCCGGGTCCATCGTCGCCGGCGACGTGGTGATCATCAGGAACGAGGGGCCAAAGGGGGCCCCCGGCATGCCCGAGATGCTCTCCCCCACCAGCCTCATCATGGGCAGGGGCCTGGGGGAGTCCGTGGCGCTGATCACAGACGGCAGGTTCTCCGGCGCATCCCGCGGAGGCGCCATCGGGCACGTCTCCCCGGAGGCGTACGCCGGCGGACCAATCGCGGCGGTCAGGGAGGGCGACATCATCGACATCGACATCCCCGCCAGGTCCCTGAACGTCAGGCTCACGGACGAGGAGATCGCCGCCCGCCTCAGGGAGTTCCGGCCCGTGGAGCGTCCGGTCGTGGGAGTCCAGGCCAAGTACCGCAGGCTGGTCTCCAGCGGCGCCGAGGGCGCCTACCTCAACCGCGAGTGAGGTCCATCGCCGGGGACCCATCTCGGTGACGGGTCCCGCACGGCACCAACATATACGTTCACGGACATTGTCGCCTCATGCCGGCCTTCAAGCTCAAGGTGACACTCAGGGACAGCGATCCGAAGATCTCCCGTACCATAGCGGTGCCCACCGACCTGACATTCGCCGACCTGCACGAGATCATCCAGATTGCGATGCCCTGGTCGAACTACCACTTGCATGAGTTCTACTTCCCCAAGCACAGGCTGAGGATCGTCCAGGAGAGGAGCGATTCTTTCTTCGGCAGGGACCGGGAGGAGATGGAGGACAGGATGATGCTCGCCGACTTCCACGGCGACAGGTTCCAGTACATCTACGACTTCGGAGACTACTGGGTGCACGACATCACCTGGCTGAAGGACATCCAGGACCGGGACGAGGACTACCCGAAGGTGCTGAAGTACACCGAGGAGGCGCCCCCAGAGGACTGCGGCGGCATCTGGGGGTACTACAATCTCCTGGAGACGCTGGACGATCCGGACCACCCGGATCATGAGAGCAGGAGGGAGTGGTACGGGAATCCCGACCCCTATGACATCGACGACGTCAACGAGTACTTCGAGCAATGTTGGACGAGATGCGGTCCCGCGGAATACGTGCCGGTCGATGCGATCGCCGAAGTGGCGTACGTCCTGAGTTCCGTGAACCCGGTGGAGTACGCATACGACAGGCAGTTGCGGGAGGTCGTCTGCATCGGCAAGGACGACGGGGAGTTCGAGGTCGCGGACCCGGAGGCCCGCCTCGAGGAGGGGCGCCTGGTGACGATACGCTCGAAGCTCAACTCCAGGCTGTTCGCCAGATGCACGGAGTTCTGCGAGGAGATGGATGACGAGGGGTACGAGGGCTTCTCGGGGATCGTCTGCAAGAGCAAGAGGGACTTCGACCTGATCTCCAGGAAGGCGGAGAAGGCGGGCCTGGGTGAGAGGTGGGAGGATTTCCTGTATCACGCCGGTATGGTCATGGCCTCGGACTGGGCGGAGGAGAACGGACTCGTCGTCGACCGCCCTGGCCCGGCGGACGTGACACCGGAGATCCTCGACAAGGTGATGTCCGCCATGATCACCGACATGAGCATCCAGGGACGCACGTTCATGTGCCCCGGCTGCGGGACGATGTTGAAGGGGGAGATGGACTTCTCGATCTTCGGGATGACGGTGAAGGGCCGCGAGGTGTTCCCCGTGGCCATCCAGTGCCCCGAATGCGGGAGGAGGACCCTCCTGGCGGAGATGAACGACGGATTCTCGGTGAGGTTGCATTATCTGGGCATGAAGGTCCCATGCGAGGAGGGCGAGAGGATCATAAGGGCGAGTATCGACGCCAGGGACCTGGACGGTCCGGCGAAGGCGATGCGCCTGGTCGACGCCGCCCAGGAGTTCATCGAGTACAAGGGGTCCCAGGGCGAGGAGACACTCGACGAGGCGATGGGATGCTTCGACGGCGTGCCCGACGACCCCGAGGGATTCGAAGCCTACCAGAGGGCGCTGGCCCTCAGGATCTACCTCCGTGGCTACGAATCCGACCTGGATGGGGCGAGGGCGGTCGCCGACAGGCTTCACGGCGACTTCGGATCCCTCGCACTCGCGGCCCTGGGCGCGGAGGAGGGGGACCCTGCGGAGAGGGCCCGCATCATGGACCGGTCGGAGTCCCTGTCCGACGGTTCGGACCGCTGGGTCGAGTTGACGGCGGCGAGCATCCGTGCAAAGAACCGGAAGCCGGGCGACGATCCGGACGAGGATGTGCTGACGGAGCTCCGCTCGGTGTTCGACAGATGCATGGAGGCGGTCGGCGCCGAGGACCAGAGGCTGGGATTGAAGTTCCTGATGCTGGAGGTGTTCGAGGACATGGAGGATCTGGCGCATGCTCTGGAAGTCGAGATCCCCGGGCGGGATCCCGCCGAGGTCCTTCTGGAGGCGTACCCGGAGGAGAGAGGGGGAGTGAACTCCATACGCTGTGTGGCACTGTTCAGGAGAGGGCTCAACCGCCTGAAGTCGGAGGAGCCCGGGGGCCTGGAGGACATCCGGGAGATCATCAGGATCGTGAAGGACAACTCCGACTTCGGGCCGTACTGCATGATAAGGTGCGTCTTCGCATGCATCCTGGCATACTGGTACGGAGACAGGGACAGGGGGCTCATGGAGGACGCCGCCCGCTACTTCGGGGCCATCGTTCAGAGCGGCAGGGCGGATGACGAACTCATGGACGATTTCGTGACCGTGTTCGTCCTGGCGGGCATCCGGGACCTGGGTGCGGACGGGATCTCCGAGATACTGAAGGAGAACGGGTTGAAGGTGGAAATCCCGGTCCAAAGCGACATCCCGGAGTTCGACGTCGACATCGTCCTGTCGATGTACGGTCCGTTCACGTGCTGACGCCAGGCCGGTCAGGGTGGTTCCCAGGGCGGTAGGTCGGACCGTCTGGGTCCCCGGACACAGGCGCACACAGGACCGTTCCGACGATTCGGCGCCGATATCAAAGGACGCGGGGCGCCTTTGCAGCGGATGCTGGGGTCTAACCATACCTTTTTCGTTAAAAATTTAATGAATCTCATTAAATACCAGTCATAGTATGTACTAGTATGAAGGCAGGGAGGGAGAACCGTTTCGCCGTGGACGAGAACGGTTTCACGGCGGACGGCTACCGGCGTCTGGAACCGGAGTCCCGGAAGTCCATGTACCTCGGCAGCGTGATCGCCATGGTCATCGCGGTCGGGATGCTGGTGGCCGCAGGCCATTACTCGGACGAGATCACGGGCGGTGACGGCGGGACGTTCCGCATCGCGACGTACCTGCTCGCCGCGGCGGTCGTCGTGTACTGCCTGGTGAAGCCCGAGGTGCTCTACAGGCGCTACAGGTACCGGATGGACGACGACAAGATCGAGGTCCGCAAGGGGGTCGTCTACATAGTCCACGAGATGGTGCCCGTGGAGAGGGTCCATCAGGTGGACATCAGGGAGGGCCCCATCAACCGCATGTTCGGTCTCGCCGACGTGGTCATCACCACCGCCGGAGGCGTCGTCACCATAGAGTACCTCAAGGCCGACGTGGCCCAGGGCATCGCCACCAAGCTGAACGACAAGGTGGTCTCGATCCTGAAGGAAAGGGTCTGAATTGCAGCAGGACGAGAGCAACCGCATCTTCCGCAACCATCCCTCCATCATAGCCGGCAACATCGTCAGCACCGTCCTCGTGCTGGCCGTGCTGTTCCTCCTCGGAGGCCTCGATGAGATGTTGGACGGGGACCTGTTCCCGGCGTTGGCCGGGGTGGCCGCGATCGTCGTCCTGGTGGCGGCGTGGTCGTTCCTGGTGTGGAGGAGGACGTTCTACATCTTCGGGGACAACGAGATCCACGTCACCCGCGACACCGTATGGAAGATGGACAAGCACATCCAGTACACCAGGCTGGCCTCCGTCGGTGTGAGGAGGACGATCATGAACCGGGTGTTCGGGACGTCCACCCTGGTGTTCAACGTGAACTCCAGCGTGAACGCCGCCAAGGCCGAGGCCACGCTGATCCTGGAGAGGCGGACGGCCGACAGGCTCAGGGACGCCCTGAACTCCATGATATTCAGGAAGGAGATGACCCTGGAGGAGGACAGGCAGGTGGAGTCCATCGTCAGGGTCACCAACCTCGACGTCGTGGTGCACGCGATCCTGGGCCGGTCCACCGCCCAGTCCCTGTTCGCCATGCTGCTGCTGTTCTACGCCGCGGTCATGCTGGTCCTGCAGAGCAGCGGGGGATTCATCACCGCCGTGGCGCTGTTCGTCCTGACGGAGGGGCTGCCCTTCGTGTCGGCCATCCTGAGGTACTACAACTACAGGATCTTCAGGGTGGGCGACACCATCACCGTGGAGAGCGGGCTCATAACCACGCAGCGCCAGTCCTTCAACGTCAACAAGGTGAACTCCGTCAGGATCAGGGAGCCCCTGATCGCCAGGCTCCTCGGGAAGGCCGTCCTGGAGGCGGAGGTGGTGGGCCTCGCGGACATGAACGACCAGATGCCGCTCCTGTGCCCCATGAAGAGGAGATCCGACGTCCAGGCGGTGCTGCGCGAGGTCCTGCCCGAGCTGGTGTTCTCCTCCGATCCGATCCGTCAGCCCCGCAGGGCGCTTATCCCGATGCTGATCACGGACGCCGCGATCTCCGTGCTCCTCGTGGTCGCGGGTCTGTTCCTGTTCCTCGAGGCCGGGACCCACCTGGCCGGCTGGGATGCGACGCTCATCCTCGTGGTGAGGGTGACGGGGGTCCTGATCGCGGTCCTCCTGCCGATCCTGGTCTTCGGGCGCTCCGGCATGGCCCAGAGGCACCGCACCTTCGACATGGGCCGGGACTCGTTCATGCTGATCTACGGCGGCTACGACCTCTGCACCGAGTACGTGAACTACGACAAGGTCCAGCACACCCGCGTGTCCGCGGGACCGCTCCAGAGGGCGTTCGGGGTGTCCGAGTGCTCCGTGTTCCTCATGTCCTCCCTGGGGGC
>CAYZSQ010000082.1:0-6376 GCA_964479785.1 uncultured Methanomassiliicoccales archaeon | reverse complement strand
CAGGCGAAGTACCCCTTGGTCCTCAGTGTGTACTTCTTGACGGCGTGGGACCCGAAGAAGTACACGCATGCGATGAATGGCATCCATATCAGCGCCCACAGCGGCACCGATATCAGGTCGCTGCATCCGGAGATGGCCTCCCAGAGGGGTCCGGAGAACGGCAGCAGAGTGCCGACCACCAGGGCGATGACGGTGGTGACCACCAGGATCCTGGAGGACCAGGACTGGAAGAAGGGCAGCTTGTTGGTCCTGACGATGTGGATGGCCCAGACCTGCATCCAGTACTGCTCGATGACCCACAGGGACTGGAACAGCACCATCACCGGGATCAGTTCCGCGATGTCGCCGAGAGGGTAGCCGCTGAGGACCGCCTCGGATGCGTTGGTGATGCCGGCCGTGTAATACTCCACCCCGCTCGTGCTGGTCACTACGGCGGGGAGGTCCAGACCCACCATCGGGAGGACGACCCAGATGAAGAACGCCCATGACATCAGGTCCGTCACCACGCACATGGGGCCGTACCGCACCATGACCGTCCGCAGGTTTATGGCGTCCCATTTCCGCGGTTCCTTCACGAACTCGTCCTCGACCCTGTCCCAGCATATGAAGATGCAGGCGAGGTCGTTGATGAGGTTGAAGATCAGGATCATTATGGCGCCCATGGGCTCGAAGTTGAACAGCAGGGTCCCGAGGATCAGCGAGAACATGTACCCGAAGTTGATCGAGCCGATCATCTTCACGTACTTGATGGAGTTGACGTAGACCTTCCTGCCCTCGATGGCCCCGGTCTTCAGGATGCCGAGGTCCTTCTCCAGCAGGATCATGCTGGCGGTCTCCTTGGCTATGTCGGTGCCGGTGTCGACGGATATGCTGACGTCGGCGTTCTTCATGGCGACGACGTCGTTGATGCCGTCGCCCATGAGCCCCACGGTGTGGCCGTTGGCCTTCAGGGCCAGGACGACCCTGGACTTGTTGTCGGGGCTCAGGCGGGCGAAGATGCTGATCTCCTCCACCGCGGCCTGCAGCTCCTCGTCGGACATGGCGTCGATCTGCGACCCCACCAGGACGTTCTCGGAGGGCACCCCGATCTGCTCGCAGACGTGGCGGGAGATGTACTCGTTGTCCCCGGTGAGGAGCTTCACGGCGATGCCGTACTCCCTCATGTCCTCGATGGCCTGCTTGGCGGTGGTCTTGACCGGGTCGGTGAACACCAGGAACCCGGCGACGATCATGTCGAACTCGTCCTCCTGGGAGAACTCGGTCCTCCCGGCCGGGATGTACTTGTGGGTTATCCCCAGGACGCGCATGCCCTTCAGGCTGTACCACTCGATCAGCCCCAGCATGTCGTTGACGGTCTTCTCGTCCAGCTCCCGGATGTTCCTGTCGCCGTCCAGGTAGTAGGAGGAGATCGACAGGATCTCGGGCATGGCGCCCTTGGAGATCATGACGTCCACGTCCTCGCTCTGCTTGACGATGACGGTGGCCCTCCTCCTGACGAAGTCGAATGGGACGTCCCCCACGTACTCGTACTTCTCCATCTCCTCCAGGAGGTTGTTCTCCTCGGCGTACTCGTCCAGGGCCCAGTCGATCTGGTTGGTGGCGGACCTCAGGTTGTGGGCGTTGAGGCAGGACATCAGCTCCACCGAGCTGCTGGCGTTGCCGTAGATGTCGTTGCAGTCGTGGACGGAGATGCGGTTCTGGGTGAGCGTCCCGGTCTTGTCGGAGCACAGCACGTCCATGGCGCCGAAGTTCTGGATGGAGGTGACGTCCTTGACGATCACCTTGTTCTTCGACATGTCTATGGCGCCCTTCGCCAGGTTGGCGGAGACGATGGTGGCCAGCATCTCGGGCATCAGCCCGATGGCCAGGGTCAGCGAGAAGGTGACCGCCTCGAGCATGCCGTCGAAGGTGAACCCGCCGTGGTTAAAGTAGTCCTTGAATATCATTATCAAGAACACCGGCGGGACCATCAGGTACATGAGCTTGAGCAGGACGTTGACGATGGCCTTGCTGCCCTTGTCGTAGGTGGTGGGCGCCTTCTTGCGGGTGAGCTTCTCGGCCATGGAGCCGAAGATGGTGTCATCGCCGACCGCGACGACCACGGCCTCGGCGGATCCGCCGACGACGTTGGTGCCCATGAATGCCATGTTGTTGCAGCCCAGGATCTCCTGGCAGTCGGCGGGTTCGGAATACTTGGTGACCCCGCCCGACTCCCCGGTCAGGGCGGACTGGTCGACCTTGAGATGGTTGGAATGGATGATCCTGACGTCCGCGGGGACCATGTCCCCGGTGTCCAGGATGATTATGTCGCCGACGACGAGCTCCTTCGAGTCTATCTCGATCTCGGTGTCCTCGCGACGTACCGTGATGATGGTCGTGACCATGCTCACCAGCTTCGCCGCCGCCTTGGAGCTGCGGGTCTCCTGGATGAAGGTCACGCCTCCGCTGACCAGGATCAGGGTGGTGAGGATGATGAGGTAGATGATGTCTGGTTCAAGGACCCACCACAGAACATCGATGATGGCCAGTGTGATTATGAAGATGTTAGCGAAGGAGCGATACAGCCTCTTCAGGACCACGTGACGGTTGTGGTTCGTCACCTCGTTCTTCCCATATTGGATCCTCGAGGTGGTGACCTCCTCGTTGTAGTGGCCTTCAGGCCTGCTGTTCAATTCTTTGACGATGGCGTCAGCTTCCGAAGTCGCCGCGTGCCTCATCCTTTCTTCTGGTGTCGTCGAACCGGTTACCACGCCAGAAATGATAGACTCACAGTATTTAAGAGTCCATACCCTGGACGGTTTGATGTGCCCCGGACCGTACAACCGGGGGCCCCGGGTGTCCCCAGGGGGACAAAATCGGATTGCCGGGGGTGTCCCCGGCGTGGCGTTTCACTCCGCCTTCTCGGCGCCCTCTGCGGAGGCCTCCTCCACGGGGGCCTCCTCGGCGGCCGGATCGGCAGGTTGCTCGGAGGACGGCTCCGCCACCTGCTCTGATGGCTCCGCCACATCTTCCGAGGGCTCGGACCCGGAGGGTTCCTGGACGGTCTCCACGGCCTGCTGCCCCTGAGGGACGGCGTCCTCGGTCGCCTTGGCTTCGGCGTCCTTCTTCCTGACCTCCTCCTTCTCGGCCTCCTTCCTGGCCTTCTCGGCGGCCCTGCGCTCGGCCTTCTGCCTCTTCTCGGCCTCCTTGCGGCGCCTGATCTGCTCCTTGAGCTCGGCCTTGGCCTTGGCGCGCTCCTCCTTCGGGAGCTTCTTGATCTCCTCCCTGCGCTTCTCCTCCGCCCGCCTGGCCTTCCACTTGTCGTCGTCGATCTTCTGCTTCTCCCTCTCCTCGGCAGCTTTCTTCTCGCTGGCGATCTTGGCGTGCCTGGCCTTCGCCTTGGCGTCGTCGCCCGTGGTCTCTACGATCTTGGCCATGGACGACGGTTATCCGATGAAACGATATAAAAGAAGGGAAGGGGTTTGTCAGCGGCACCGACTCCGGGACGGTCACTGATTGGATCTCCAGAGGCCGTGCTTGTTGCAGTACTCCCAGGCCTCGACCTTCTCGGCGTCGGTCCTGAAGAAGGCCTCGGGGGCGTCCCCGGGGTTCAGGTACCTCCTCATGACGACGCCGTCGGCGACGATCTCGATGTACACGATCCAGTGGTCCTCGGCCATGGGGTGGGCGGTCTCCTTGCCGACCTTGACCAGGAAGCCCCCGTCCTGCCTCTCGATGTAGGGGACGTGCTTCTCCTTCACGAAATCCTCGGTCTTGGCCTCCACGGGCTGCATCTGCTCCCCGCAGCAGGAGGGGATGCATCCGCCCTTGTAGATCAGCTCGACCGCGGTCCCGCATTTCTGGCAGACGTATTTCTGAGTCATGTTGAAACCTCTGGGTGAGCAGTCGGCGCCCCGAGGATTTAAATTTTTCTTAACGCCGTTTAGTTTTTAAGTTCCGTGATGCTCCGTTAAATCCTATCGTCCATGATTAGGGATGCATGGACGTGCCCGCGGTCTTCGCATCATACGACGGCGAACTCCAGGCATCCGACGCCTGGTTCTCCGGGACCGTCCCCGCCGTCAGGGGGAGGACCGTACCGTTCGGGGATGCCGTCAGGGGGATGACCGGATCGGACACGAGGATGCCGATCGTCATCGTGGACATGGACAGCCTCGGCAGGAGGAGGTTCACCGAGGGCGTCCTGAAGAGCATGAAGGTCCGCGGCGCCGACATCTGGTACATGTCCTGGATAGAGACGGTGGACGACGTCTTCGACGCCTTCAACACCACCGCCGACAAGGTGATCGGCCCGTACCACGCCTCGGCCTCCGACGACGAGCTCAGGGACATAAACGCCGTGTCCGACAGCTTCGTCCCCGCAGTGTTCGCGGTCTGGGGCAGGGCGGTGGGAAGGAGGGGTCGCCCGACCGACCTGAGGTCTACCCTGGCGTCCCTGGACTCCATGGGGTTCGAGAGGGTGTGCGTCATCGATTCGGACGGCGGGGTGCCGGGCTACGACTGGGACGGGATCGCCGAGGTCCATCCCGGCGCGATGCCCTTCGCCGAGCGTCCCCCGGAGAGCGGCTTCACCGACCGGGTGCTCCCGATCCGTCTCCGAACAGGTCCCCGACGAAGGAGCGCACGCTCCCGTCCACGCCCTCTTCACCCTTCCGGTCGGTGCCGGACAGGCACAGCTCCCCCCACCACTCCATGCCGATGGTCAGGGCGAAGGCCCTGGCTATGGAGACCGTCGGCGCGAAGTTGGGGCTCTCGGAGCCAGCGCACACCATCAGCGCCATCCTCTTAGGATGGGACAGACCCTTCCCCCACCAGTATGTCTGGAACCTGTCCATCACGGTCTTGATCAGGGACGACGGGCCGTTGAAGTGCAGCGGCGTGGCCAGGATCAGGTTGTCGGAGTCCGCGAAGAGCCCGTAGAGCCGGTCCATGTCGTCGTCGATGACGCAGCCCCCCTCGGAGCACATCTCGCATCCGGTGCAGTGGTCGATGCGCATGTCCGAGGGATACACCACCAGGGCGTCGCGGCCCATCCCGCGTATCCAGGCGGCGGCGGACGTGCACATGGCCTCCGTGACTCCTCCCCTGCCGGCGCTGCCGCAGATGATCAGGGTCCTGTCCATGCCCTTCCAATCCGCGCGTACTTTATTAAGGTAGTCGGACGTTGGAGTTGACATGCTAGAGCAGGCGTCCGACGACTTCACCAAGGTCAAGATGGTGGAGCTCCCGCGGAACATCGTCGCCGGTCACGGCGTCCTATCCAGCGTCAGGGAGATGTGCGAGGGGGTCCACACCGGCCGCGTCGGGACCGTCATCACCGGCAACCGCACGATGGAGGCGGCCGCCAGGGAGGTCCTGAGCTACATGGACGGCTACGACATGGACGTCTGCAGGGTCGGGGACGCCACCCTGGAGAACGCCAGGGCCGCCGAGGACCAGATAAGGGAGTTCGGATCCAGCTTCGTCCTTGCCGTGGGCGGGGGCAGCAAGATCGACCTGGCCAAGGTGGTGTCCAAGGACATGAACCTGCCGTTCATCAGCATCCCCACCTCCGCGGCCCACGACGGCATCGCCTCGAACAGGGCCTCGCTGAAATCCAACGGCGGCTCCAGGTCCGTGGAGTCCGCGTCGCCCATGGGAATCATCGCCGACACCGGCGTCATCGTCCGCGCGCCCTACAGGCTGCTGGCCTCGGGATGCGCCGACGTCCTGTCGAACCTGACCGCCCTGATGGACTGGGACTTCGCCAGGAGGGTCAAGAACGTCCCCTTCAGCCGGTCGGCGTACTCCCTGGCCGCCAGGGCCGCCGAGGACATCGAGAACTGTGCGGCGCTCATCAGGCCCGACATCGAGGACAGCGTCTGGCTGGCCATCAAGCCCATCATCATGTCCGGGATCTCCATGAGCATAGCCGGCAGCTCCAGGCCCACCAGCGGCGCGGAGCACATGTTCTCCCACATGCTGGACCTGAAGCATCCCGGGAGGGCCCTCCACGGGGAGCAGTGCGGCGTGGGATCCATCCTGACGATGTACCTCCACGGAGGGGACTGGAAGCGCATCAGGGACGTGCTCAGCACCATAGGCGCGCCCACCACCGCCGCGGAGCTGGGCGTGTCCGCGGAGGACGTGATCGACGCGCTGGCCCACGCCCATGAGATCCGTTCGGACAGGTTCACCATCCTCGGGGACAACGGAATCAGCGAGGAGGTGGCCGAGAGGGTCGCCAGGGCCACCGGCGTCATTTGAAGGTGCGGACATGGCATTGATCACACTCATCGGGGAGCCCCAGGCGAGGGCCGGGGCGGAGTTCTACTTCATGGGACCCCTCACGGAATGCAAGGACTGCAGGCTGAAGGGCGTCTGCTTCAACCTGGAG
>CAYZSQ010000081.1:0-6587 GCA_964479785.1 uncultured Methanomassiliicoccales archaeon | reverse complement strand
TAGTCCGACTCGTCGAACTCGTCATCGTCGTCGAAGTCCAGGACCTCGTAGCGCTTCTTCCTGATCTTGCCGTAGATCCTGGTGATGTCCCTGGCCTCCACCGCGCCGCGCCTGACCAGGCTGTGCTTGGTCTTGATGGCGTGGATGAGACAGTCGAAGTCCTCGAACTCCAGCTGCGTGCCCACCACGAACTCGTCGTCGGGCTCCGCCTCCACCCTCAGGGAGTAGGTCTTGTCGTCGTCGTTGACCGACACCTTGACGCTGAGGATGTCGAACCTCTTGACCCAGAGCTTCCTGACGTCGGTGGCCAGGGCCTTCTTGACCTTCCTGCCCCCGTCGACGTCGATGTGGGTGACGCAGACCTTCCTGCCGTCGTCCAGCTCGAACTCGTCGTCGACGGCGATGATGTCGTTGCTCTCGATGGTGGTCCTGGCGGTCTCGGAGACCTCGCCGTCGCTGTACACCACGGGGACCTCGATGAGCTCCGGGATCCTGATGGTCTCGCTGGTGACGCGGCCGCAGGAGTTGCACTTGAACGTGCCCTCGATGGTGGCCCTGCCCATCCTCCCCCTGAGGATCCTGTGCTCCGTCTCCTCGCCGCAGTCGGGGCACTCGTAGAAGATAGTGTCGGGCATCTCTCTCTGGATCATGATTAACACCTCAGTCAGCCATGAACGGGAAGCCGTGCCCCGGGATGACCACATCCGCGTACCCCCTGATCTTCTTTATACTTTCCAACGCGGCCTCCGGGTCGGTGCAGAGGGTCGGCGCCCTCATCTCCCTGAGGTTCCCCTCCAGGGGGACGGCGTCGCCGGCGATGGCGTAGCGCCTGTCGGCGTCCACGAAGACGCTGCACTCCTCGGGGCAGTGGCCGGGGGTGTGGACGATCCTGACGCCGGGGCACACCTCGAACTCCTCCCCGTCGATGACGGTGGCCCCCGGGACCTCCCTGTCGGAGCCGGAGTGGATGTACACCCTTGCCTTCCTGTACATGTCCAGGTTCTCCAGGTGGTCCCCGTGGGCGTGGGTCAGGATCACGGTGTCGACATCCTTGGGGAAGACCCCTATCTGCCTGAAGGAGGTCTTCACCGCCGGCCTCATGTACCTGGTGCTGGGGTCCACCACGATGAGGCGTCCGGGCGCGCGGATCAGGACCGAGGTGGAATTTGCCTCCAGGATGTTCCCGTCGTCGTCCCTCTCGAGGTTCCCCACCGCGAGGATGTCGAGCTGTATCATGCCGAGGTCATCCCCGCGGGGAGTTAAGATGGTTTTGAGGACGTCTCACTCGGTCGGGACGTCCCCGATCTTCCTGGCCGGGGAGCCGGCCACGATGGTGTTCGGAGGGACGTCGTGGGTGACGACGGAGTTGGCCCCCACGATGGAGTTGTCGCCGATGGTGACCCCCGGGAGCACCGTGGAGGCGATCCCGATCCACACGTTCCTCCCTATCACGATGGGCGCGCCGTAGGTGCAGTCGCGCTGCGAGGGCTCGGCTGGATGGTTGATGGTGACCAGGTTCACCTTCGGTGCGATGAACGTGTTGTCGCCGATGGTGATGCCGCAACGGTCCATGAAGGTGCAGCACTGCTGGATCAGCACGTTCCTCCCCACCTTCAGGTTCTTCCCGAAGTCCATGTAGAACGGCGGGAAAAGGGTGAGCGTCGGGTCCGGCTCGGTGCCGGTGACGTCGGCGAACACCTGGCGGACCTCGTCCGCGGTCATCACCGAGGTGTTCATCCTCTGGAGCTTGGCCATGGTGTCGTGAATCACATCGTAGATCCTGTGGAACTCGGGGTCGGACATGGAGACCCTCTCCCCCGACCTGTCGCGCTCGAATATGTCCATCTCGGCCATGGGCGTCCCATGCGCACTGGACTATTTTATTGTGTTGAATCCAACTCCAAGTTATGTCCGTGCGCGTCCCCGGCATGCATCCTGCGATGCGGCGGTATGGGTGGGCCGCGTGAACTACATACCCCCTCGCCGATGCCCTTCCCATGCAGTACGACCCTCAGATCGAGATCGCCGGGGACCCCGAGGTGTATCCGCCCTCCGACGACAGCATACTCCTCATAGAGTCGCTGGACATCCGCCCCGGGGAGAGGGTCCTGGAGGTGGGCTGCGGGTCGGGCGTGGTCTCGATACACTGTGCCAGGTCCGGAGCCGAGGTGGTGTCCGTGGACGTGAACCCCCGGGCGGTGGAGCTCACCGGACGCAACGCCAAAGCCAACGGCGTCGCCCTGGACGTCAGGGAGAGCGACGTGTACTCGGAGGTGGACGGTACCTTCGACACCATCGTGTTCAACCTGCCCTATCTGCCGGTGGACGAGGAGGGGCTGCTGGCCAAGGCCTGGTCGGGCGGGCCGGACGGCCTGGGGCCGCTGCCGGAGCTCCTGGAGGGGGCCCCGGGGCACCTGGTCCCCGGCGGCAGGGTGGTGATAGTGGTGTCCTCCCTCACCGAACCCAGGGCGCTGGAGGAGGCCCTGGAGGGACTGGACGTGACCGTCCTGGGCGAGAGGAGGCTGTTCTTCGAGAGGCTCTCGGTGCTGGAGATCCGCGGGTTCCGCCGATCGGAGCGACCTGCCTAGCCGGTAGGCCTCGTCCATGCACCCCGAGGCCGCCGCCTGCTGGGCCGTGGAGCATCCGACGGCCATGACCCTTCCCGCCACCCGCAGGTTCAGGTAGCGGCACATGGAGTCGAACTGGGACCCCAGGGCGTCCGACACCCAGTCGGCCCTGTCCGCCGACGCGGCGATGAGCACGGCCTTGGTGTTCCTGGTCTTCAAGTTGGCGCTGAAGCTGTAGAACCTGTCCACGACGGTCTTGAGCTGGGCGCTCATGCCGCAGAAGTGGTTGGGCGTCACGAACACGATCATGTCCGAGGACATGATTTTTGACCGTACCTCGGTCATGTCGTCCCTCTGGACGCAGGGGCCGGACATCCCGCAGGAGTTGCACGCCCTGCAGGCCCCGATGGTGAGACGGGGCACCTCCACCACGTTCACGGTGTGGCCGGCCTCGGTGGCACCCTGGACGAACCTCTCCGCGATGGCGCTCGACGCCCCCTTGATGTGTGGGCTCCCCTCTATGACTGTGATCTCCATGGACCCGGACCTCGCGTCCGGGGAAGTATACCTTTTCGGTGGCGGGGACGGAACGGAAGTCCCGTTAGGGCCGCCCGGCGCGGGTGTCGCGATCGAGTCGACCGCTCCGGCTCATCCCCTCACCCACTTCTCCACCTCGGGCCTGGCTCCGCCGACCCTGCCGCCGATGACCGCCAGTCCGGGACCCACCTCGGCGCCGGGGCAGACCTTCCTGATGTCGGACTCGCTGCGGCCCATCCCGCTGCCCTCATGGGTGCAGAACGGCCTGATGGTCTTCCCCGAGAAGTCGTGGGACTCCAGGAAGGTGAAGACGTGCATGGGCATGGTGCCGCAGTAGTTGGGATAGCCCAGGTAGATGACGTCGTAGCCGTCGATGCCGGCCGGGAGCGGTCTGATCTCCGGGCGGGCGCCGGCCTGCCAGTCCCTCTTCGCCTCGGCCACGCACTCCGTGTAGACCTTGGAGTAGGGCCTCACCGGATCGATCCTGAACATGTCCGCCCCGGTGACGTCCCGGATCATGTTGGCGACGACCTCGGTGTTCCCGACGTCGATGTACCTGTACGAGCCTCCGAAGTAGTTCTCGTCGGCCCTCGAGAAGAATGCGATGAGTTCCCTGACCATGCGATTCACCTTCCATCCCGCAGAGGGGGTTGGGATTCCCTCCACGACGTTCTCCGGATGGTGGAGGTCGTTGAAAAACCTGATGTTGGCTCCAGGTCCAAAGACTGGGATTCAGTCCCCCTTCCCGGAACGGTGCCTGAGATAGACCCTGCCCACGTCCAGGATGTCCGCCATCCGCACGATCTCCGGGTCGGCGACACCCTTGGCGATGTCCGACCTCAGGCGGGGGTAGTTCACCATGCTCAGGCCGTCGTACTGCCCTGTGGCCTTGAGCCTCCCGATGATCTCGGTCTTGTCCTCCGGGAGCTCCACCTTCTTCTCGTGCCTGATCAGCGCCTTGTACCCGCTGCCGCAGACCGCCATGTACCCGTTGGCGTCGGAGTACTCCACCAGCCTGTCCGCCAGCAGCCTCTGCTGGGCCTCCAGGACCGCCTGCCTCCTGCGGAGGGCGTCGATCTTCTCCTGGAGCTCGGCGTACTGGTCCACCAGCCTGGCGCCCTCCTCCGCGGTCAGGGACGAGGGGTCCGAGTCCAGGGCCAGCTCGTGGATCTGCCTGGGGCAGACCTGGAGGTACCTGCACTCCCTGCAGTGGGGCGACTCCCGGGGGAGGAGCCCCTCGGTGCGGTCCAGACGGGCCACCGCCTCGGCCATGTCCCCAACGGAGGACTCCAGGTCCCCGCGCACCGCCACGCACTCGCTCCTGGCCCCGGACCCCAGGTACTCCCAGCGCATCCTGACGTGTCTGCACCCGGGGAGGCTCCTGAACGCCCATAGGGCGCACATCCTCATCTCCATGTCCCTGGCCAGATCCCTGGACGGCCTGAGGCCGGGCTCGCATACGTACCTGCACACGGTCTTGGTGTCCCCGGCCCCGTACACGGCGTCGATGGACACCAGCACCTCCCTGCCGTCAGGGAGCTCCAGCGTCCCGCCGATGCCGGCGGCCACCATCTGCTCGTACCCCCTGGACCGGAGGGACTGCAGATGGTTGTCCACGCAGCGCTCGCCGAAGCGGATCATCGTCAGGGTCTCCTCCGGCTCCGGATAGACGTCCGGGAGATGCCTGTCCCAGGAGTCCCAGAACGCGGACATGGCGTCATCCCTGAGTATGCGCCCGCGCATTATCAGGTCCTGGTCGGCGCTGAACACGGCGTCCCTGACGGACATGTCCATGCACTCCTCCAGGGAGATGTGCTCGGAGCCGGACCTGCGTCTGAGCATGAACTCGTAGGGGCAGCGCCTGTGGCGCATCAGGTCCAGAAAGGTTGCGGCGGACATGGGGATCTTCAGGACTTCCCGCGGTGCACATCGCCCCATTCGCACATGGCGTCGAGTATGGGGATGAGCGACTTCCCGGTCTCCGTCAGGGAGTACTCCACCTTGGGCGGGACCTGCGGGTACTCCTCCCTGTGGACCAGCCCGTCGGCCTCGAGCTCCCTGAGGTTGGTGCTCAGGGTCTTGTAGGATATCCCCTTGATGTAGCCCTTCATCTCGTTGAACCTGACGGTGCCGAACTCCATCAGGCTGTAGAGGATGACCATCTTGTACTTCCCGTTGATGAGCGAGAGGGTGTAGCTGAAGCCGGTCTCGTCCAGATCGGCGTCCTGGATGCAGCAGTCGACGGGCATGCCACCGATGATGCCTTGGACGTATAATAGGGGTCGCTCTACCTCGGGTAAGTAGCTGAAGTCCGCGAAAGTATCTGAAACGGACGAAAGTGCCCCGGTTATATCCCGTCCCGCCATGTACATCGTCATGCGGCACTGCCGCTGGGAGATTCAGACATGAGATCCGACATGAGCGAGTACTACGCGGTCGAGGAGGCCGCCAAGCTGTTCGTGAAGAGCGTGGGCTCCGGGGACAGCGCCCCCGCCAAGGAGCTGTTCTACGACGAGGCCGTGATGTTCGGCTACCTGGACGGCAGGCTGGAGCACGGGCCCATCCAGAACCTGTACGACAACATCGACACCGTGGGCGCCGACCCGGGCTACAAGGCCAGGATCGACGTCATCGAGCTGGAGGAGACCGTGGCGATCGTCCGCGTCCTGGAGGACAACTGGGGAGGCCGCATCAACTTCAGCGACTACCTCCTGATGATCAAGATGGACGGGCGGTGGAAGTGCGTCGCCAAGGTGTACAACCAGAACTCTGACACCATCAAGAAGGACTGAGCCCTGCTCGGAGGGAGGCTCATGGGAAAGAGGATAGTGGTGCTCAACGGGAGCCCCAGGAGGAACGGCAACACCTCCGCCCTGGTGGAGGCCTTCAGGGAGGGCGCCGAGGGCGCCGGGAACAGCGTGGAGGTGTTCTTCCTGCAGGACATGGACATCCGCGGGTGCAGAGGATGCTTCGGCGGCGGGAAGGACCCGGACCACCCCTGCGTCCAGAGGGACGGCATGGACGAGATCTACCCCGCCTACAGGGCCGCGGACGTGGTCGTGCTGGCGTCCCCGCTGTACTACTGGAACCTGAGCGGCCAGCTCAGGACCGCCTTCGACAGGCTGTTCGCCGTGGCCGAGTGCGACCCCGGCTACGCCAACCCGAGGAAGGAGTGCGCCCTGCTGATGGCGGCCGAGGGCGACGGCTTCGACGAGGTCGTCAACTACTACGACAACCTGATGAGGCACCTGGGATGGACCGACCGCGGGAAGGTCCTGTGCGGAGGGGTTATGGCCGTCGGGGACATCGAGGGTCACAAGGACCTCGAGGAGGCGAGAGCCCTCGGGGCATCGATGTGATAC
Organism: uncultured Methanomassiliicoccales archaeon; assembly: GCA_964479785.1. GTDB lineage: Archaea > Thermoplasmatota > Thermoplasmata > Methanomassiliicoccales > Methanomethylophilaceae > Methanoprimaticola. The sequence goes on along the minus strand of CAYZSQ010000081.1, from coordinate 121 downwards.
CATGCCGAAGGTACTGCTGATAAACGGGAGCCCCAAGGAGAGGGGCTGCACGTACACCGCGCTGTCCGAGATCGCCGCCACCCTGGAGAGGGAGGGCGTGGACAGCGAGATCTTCCATGTC
>CAYZSQ010000080.1:0-6594 GCA_964479785.1 uncultured Methanomassiliicoccales archaeon | reverse complement strand
ATCTCCCTGAGGTTGTCCTTCTTCAGGCCGCTGATCCCGGTGATGTATATGAAAGGCTTATCGGCACAGAAACCCTTGATGAGGGCGGTCTTGCCCAGGTGGCGGTGCCCGCATATGGCGCACGCCGCCGGCGCTTTGTCATATATCCCTTCCAGGTACTTCAGCTCCTCAGAGCGACCCACGCATCCATCCATGGCCGGTAATCATGTTCCTGTCAGATATACGTACGCACGGGACCCTTCCGAAAGCGGGCGATGCACCGTCGGCGCATGGTTCCGCGGTACGGACCGACCGGGTGCACGGACCCGTCCGCATAGCACTTCGGCCTTCGGACGATGCCACGGGTCGGATGGCGGAACGACGGCTCAGGACCCCTCGGACGCACGGTCCTCGGAAAGGACCGCCATCATTTGCTCCAGACAGCCGTAGACGGCATCCATGTCCCTGCATCCGGAGACGACGATCTTGCCGCTGGCGTACACGACGCCGGTGCACCCCTTGGGATCCATGTGCACGATGACCCCGGTGAACCATTCGGGATCGTACTCCGCGGATTCCCCGAAGGCGAGATACGCCTTCCCCAGATCCACATCGTGGTCGGCGTACGAGGAGGCCATGATGTCCTTGATCTCTACCTCCGCAGGATCGACCGTCACCCCCAGGCCGGAGAGGGTCTTGCAGATCGCCTCCTTCGCCTCCTTCGTGCTCCTGGCCCCGGTGCTGACGACGTTCCCGCTGCTGTAGACCTGGACGGTGATGCTGTCGGATTGGTAGACCGTCGCTTTCGCGCTCCCGTCGGAACCGTCACGTTCTGCGTTCGCAAGCGCGCTCGGATCCAATCCGCTCCTGACCCTCACGGATGCCGTGACGTTCTCGATCTTCACCCTCATGGACATTCCCGGTCGCCTCCCCCGATGTCGCGGCTGCCTCTGGACGTCGGCCCGGCGGCGATCCCGGCCTCTGCTCACCGCATCTGTATCCAGGACCCCCATTATTCCATACGATACATGGATTCTCTTGGATTATAACGATGATGTGTCCGAAGCTGGTATCGAAGGGTTTCAGAAATGATTATTACCGACCATCGTTACTAACCATCATGACATACAAGGTCGTCCAGAAGGTGAAGGACAACTACTATCTGTACGAGGTCACTGCCGTCTGGGATCCCGAGAAGAAGAGCTCCAGGCAGAAGCGGAAGTACATCGGCAAATGTGACAAGGACGGGAACCTCGTCTCGCCCAAATCGCCGACGGTGCCGAGGGTCAAGGGTCTCGGGAAGCCGTACCTGATGTACCACGTCGCGATGGACATGGGCCTCGGGGATATGCTGAGACAGGTCTACGGTGACAAGGGCGATTCCCTTCTCGCCGCGTGCATCCACCGCTCCACGCGCACCTCCCTCCCGCGGCACAACCTCCGGTCGATGGAGGGGACCATGCTGTCCCAGCTCACCGGCGTGGACGTGGGCACCCAGCTCCGCGACACGGAGCACACCATCGACATGCTCCAGGAATGGTACAACAGGAGGCAGGACGTGTTCCGCCTGTTGGACAAGGGCAACAGCGTGATGGTGTACGAACTCAACTCCCTCAGGAACGTGGACGTCCTGAACATAAACCTGAAGGACACCAACAAGGGGTTCTACGACTTCCCTCCGATGGATGTCTACATGGCCATATCCGAGGATCCGAACAGCGCGTTCTACTTCGACATAACGACCAGGAGCGAGGACCGGTCCATGGACTTGGTCCGCATAGAGCAGGAGATCCGCGAACTGGGACCGAGGAAGATCACGTTCTTCATGGACAAGGGTGCCCTCGACGAGAAGGAGGCCGAGCACATAGCGAACTCCGGGGTGCTCTTCGTGAAGGCCCTGCAGGCCGACTCCCCCTTCAGCATAGAGCTGCTGGAACGCTACGACGAGGAACTGATGCACGAGGGGACCACGACGCTCCTCTACGACACCATCAGAAGGGTCCTGGACCGCCTCATAGTCATAGGGGACATCAGATGCAGGCTCATAATCATGGTCAACGAGGAGCAGCGGCTGTCCCAGCTGAACGCCCTATACAAGGGGATGGCGCAGTTCGAGCAGAAGGTCTCGGCGATCAAATGGAGCTCCGGGACACAGGACAGGATCAATGCCATCGAGGACAGGGAGATGGTCAAGGGCCTGTACACCTTCGAATGCGGACCGGACGGGATGACCAGGGCGGTAAGGGACCCCAAGGCGCTCAGAGAGAGGGAGGTCCACCTGGGCAAGACCGTGATCCTGACGAACAGCGAGGAGAGCTGGGATATGCTCATATTCAAGCATCTGCGGCACCACCGCTTCAAGAACGAGTCCGACACGTTCAGGAACGAGCTTCAGGACGGATCCATGCTCATGGGATCCCTGGACGCCGCCGTGTCCACGTACCTCAACGAGTTCCTGGCGATAGTCATCAGGACCCATCTGTCGGACATGCTGCACCTCAACTTCGCCGGTTCCAAGAACTACGTCGACGTCCTGCAGGAGGTCAGCGGCATCTACGCCGTGAACATGGACGGCAAATGGTACGTCAGCGAGATCGGCCCGGAGCAGAAGGCGATATTCGAGAGCCTGGGCATCCCCGAGCCCACGCCCGAGATGATCGAGGAGCTTGTGGAGACGTATTCCAAGATCCACTCCCTCAAAGGGTGAGGCCCCCCAGGGGAGTGTAAGGGATTTCAAAGAGGTTTCACCGATTCCGATCAGGCAGCGGCTTCGTCGGACTTCTTCTGCTTGAAGGGGTTGTACACGAGGAACACGACGGTCATGATGGCCAGCACGGGGATGGCTATCATGATGGGCGTGTACGTGCTCTCCCCGGCAACCGCGGCGATTCCGGAGAGGTAGAAGCTGGACACGAATCCGGCCAGGTTCATCAGAGCCAGTGCGAAGGACGTGCAGATGGATGTCTTCCCGGCGGGGGCGACGGCTCCGCACCATGCGAGCAGGGCGGGCATGATGACACCGAACCCGAGACCGATGAGACCGACTCCGAGGGTGAGGACGATGTACGACTCACCGACATAGACCATGGCCATCCCGAGGGTGGCTATGATGAACCCGAGGAACAGGCACCAGCGCTTGATGAACTTGAACATCGTTCCGAAGAAGAATCCGGACACGGCCGCCAGCGCCGTGTAGAGGGACAGGGCGGTGGAGGACACGGCGGCGCCCTCGGAGAGGCGGTCGCTGAAGATGACGGACACGTTCAGCATGACCGGGTAGGCCATGAGCATGTACACGAAGAACACTATCCCGATGATCAGGACGGGGGCAGTGAGCCACCCTCCCTTCGTCTTGGCGCCCGGCACCTCGGCCTTCTTCTCAGGCTCGGGCAGCAGGAAGGCGCAGACGAGCGCCAGCAGGGAGACCGCATGGGCGAGGAACACGAGGTTCCAGTTCATATCGGCCAGGACACCGCCCAGGGTCTGGAGGGCGATACCGCCCAGGTTGAGCAGGAAGGTCCCGTAACCGAGCAGGGAGGCCCTCTTGTCCCCCTCGTAGATGCCGTTGATCAGAGCGTTGGAAAGGGGATATATGAGACCGAGTCCGAATCCGAAGATGAGACGGCACCCGAGGGTCAGATAGAAGTTGTCGAAGAAGTACGGCGACACGCCACCGATGAGGTAGAGGATGGAACCGAGGATCGCCATCGTCTTGAAAGAGAATCTCTTGCCCACGACGGCGCCCACCAGGAGCGTACCGATGACGAGGGTGAGGTTAGGCAGGGTCGAGATCATGGCGACCGTTTCCCGCGCGATGTCCGAGAAATGCTCGTAGAACGTGTTCATCGCGGGCGTGACGATGTTGACCCCTCTGTTGACGAGGAAGATCGCCAGGATCGCGACGAGTCCGAGCATGGGGACGTTTTGTTTCGCATTGTTGTTCTCAGTCATGTTTTCACCTCAGCGCATCCGGTCGGACACGCTCAGGGACATCTCGGTCGACGGCTGGGCCGGCCTCGACGCCCATGCGGTTAGCATCCATCCCAAACCGACCCGTGTTTCGTCGCATGCTCGGTGATTGATAACTATTGTTACTAGGAATTTCAGAATGCTGGCCATACATGAATCGTTATGATGGATTGAGTATACATCGTATCATGGATGGAACACGTTGTGTCGATGTGCGTGCACCTCGACCTGGCTTCTGACGGATGGAAAGCGGCATCGACACCGGGGACGTTCGGCATCAGGTCCGGAATCGTGGTCCCGATCCCGCTCCGACGGTTCGGAATCCACGGCAGACTCCGCGACTTTCCGGGTCACGGTCGGGGGGATCGCCTGCGCGCCTTTGCCGAGCAGGGCACGATACCACAACCATCCGAGACGATACACCCCGCGGATCCGAATCGCCGCACACATCTGGCTATGCGCATGGGGCATGGGAGACCATCGCACATGCGAAGGCGCACGATTCGAGTCGGAGAAACGATAGGAAAAGAGGAGGTATCGCGTGCGGCTGCACGCGATTTGAGGAGATAGACCCCGGACGGAGGAAAGGGCCCGGGGTTGTTCGAAGGGGTTTGGGGTCTCGGGCGTACACGCCCTGACGCTTCAGAAGTAATCCTTGCTGCACTCGTTGATCGTCTTGCTGACGAACGGGTACAGGTCGGGGATTATGCTGAACCCGAGACCGCGGGTGAGGCACGGCATGTAGCTCACGGCGCCGTTCTCGGCGATCCTCTCCTTCACGTACTGCGCGACGGTGTCCTCCTGCCATCCCTCGATGTCGATGGCGGCATTGTCCAGACCTCCCATGAAGCAGATCTTGTCGCCGTACTCGTCGATGAGCTCCGGGAGGTTGTTGGCGGAGATGGGCCCCTGCCAGACGTCGACACCCGCGTCTATCCAGATGGGCACCAGGTTGGCGGCCCAGCAGTCGCTGTGGTGGATCACGATCTCGCCGCCCATGCTCCTGAAGGTGTCGTAGACCTTCTTGTAGGGCTTGTAGTAGAAGTCCCTGTGGACATCCGGCGGGAGGAAGGAGTTCAGAGCTGTCCCCCAGTCGTCGTGGTGGAACATGAGCTCGGGCTCGACACGGGAGCAGTACTCGGTGACGTACTCGACCTCCCACTCGCAGATCCTGTCGATGAGGGCGTGCATCTCCTCGGGGTACTCGAAGAAGTTCGCGAGGGCCTCCTGCATGCCGAGCAGGAAGTGGGTCCTCTCGAACATGCCTGTCAGGACCATCATGCTGCAGAAGTTGTCCTCGTCCTTCTTGACCTCCTTGCCCCACTCGACGGCCTTGGCCCAGTCGGCGTCGTCGTACTTGGTCGGAGGGATCTGGATGTACTCCTCCCACTTGGTGATGTCGGGGATCTTGGTCAGACCGGGCCCGTGGGCCGGGTGGGACGAGATGGCTCCGGGGGGACAGGTGTGGGTGATGCCCCATCCGTCCTGGTAGACCTCCTTGCCCTTGTTCCAGAAGTATCCGTTCCCGTTGCCGAGGACGGGGTCGTAGAAGAACACCTTGAAGAAGTCGTACTGGGGGACGAAGCGGTCCGGCATGCCCTTCTCGTGCCTGAGGGTCTCGCGGACGTTGTCCTTCATGCTCAGGGGCTTGTGGCTGAAGCTGGCCCCGGCCTTGATCCTCTCGGTCTTGAAGGGGGCCTCCATGCTGTGGCGGTGGAACACTCCGCCCTTGTCGGCCTCCTTGGCACCCTGCAGGGTGGCGGCCATCTTGGCCATGGCGTCCATGGCGACCTTGCGGCTGTCCTCGTAGACCGCGGACCTGTCCTCGCCGTCGGCGATCTGCTTCGCCCTCTCGGACGCGGAGGCGGCCTCGGCGGTGTAGATGTCCGCGCCGATCTCGTCGCAGAAGATCTGGTCCATGGTGGCCCCGCCGACCATGACGGTGATGCTGCCGCGCTTGGGGTTGCCGTTCAGCAGTTCGACGGTGTCCTTCAGCGCGGCACGGTTGGGTGTCATGGAGCAGGAGCAGGCCACGAAGTTGATGGACGGGTCTTTGTCGACGGCCTCGACGAACTTCTCAGGGGGGACGTCGGCACCGAGGTCGGAGACCTCCAGGCCGCATCCCTCGAACATGACGCTCACGAGGTTCTTCCCGATGTCGTGGACGTCGCCCATGACGGAGCCGACCACGGCCTTGCCGCGGGAGACCTCGGAACCGTCGCCCTTCAGCAGAGGCTTGAGCACCTCGAGACCGGCCTGCATGGTCTTGGCCGCGATGAGCATCTGGGGCATGTAGATGGTGTTGTTCTTGAAACCCTCGCCGACCTCGGCCATGGCCGAGATCATCCCGTTGTCCAGGATGGCCTGGGGGTCCTCGCCAGCATCGATCGCCGCCTTGGTGATGGGGACGATCTCCTTGAACCTATACGTCATGATACAGTTCTTCACTGCGTCTATCGCATCGCTCATGGTTTCACCGTGACATATATTGCAGTGAATCATCCCTCTTGAGCACGTGAGTACCAACAGCCAGACATCCATTAGTAACGATGAATCTGTTGCTAATGATAACATCTAGGCCCCTATACCCCCTCCCGCACGGTCATGGCGGAATCGGCGACCGTCATCGTCCTATGACTGACATGG
>CAYZSQ010000079.1:0-6613 GCA_964479785.1 uncultured Methanomassiliicoccales archaeon | reverse complement strand
ACGTCCCTGTCCTCCAGGGACTCCTCCACGGCGGCCATGAAGTCGCAGGCCTCGTCGATGGTGACCTTGACGTCGGCGTTGCGGGTGACCCTGAACATGTGGGCGCCATCCACCTCCAGGCCGGGGAACAGGGCGGAGATGTGCGTCTCGATTATGTCCTCCAGCATCACGAACAGCAGGCCGCTGGAGCTGGGGACCTGGACGAACCTGGGGAGCACCCCCACGGGCACCTTCACCCTGGCGTAGAGATGGTCGTGGCTCTCGTTGAACATCCTCACGGCGATGTTCAGGGAGTTGTTGGATATGAACGGGAACGGATGGCTGACGTCCAGGGCCAGGGGGGTCAGGAGGGGGTGGACCCTCTCCCGGTAGAACTGTCCCACCCAGGCCTGCTGGTCCGGGGTCAGGGCCTCCACCCTCCTGACGGCTATGCCCTTCCCCTCCAGCTCCTCCTTCAGCTGCCTCCAGCAGCTGCCGTACTGCTGCACCAGCTGCTGCACGGTCTCCGACACCTGCTCCAGCAGCAGGCTGTGGTTCACCGACGTGTAGTCGGGGCCGGGGATGGGCGTCTTGGCCAGGATGCCGGGGACCCGGATCATGAAGAACTCGTCCATGTTGCCGTAGCAGATGGCCAGGAACTTCACCCTCTCCAGCAGGGGGTTGCTCTCGTCCATGGCCTCCGCCAGGCAGCGCCTGTTGAACTCCAGCCAGGAGAGCTCCCTGTTGATGTAGTACTTCTCGTTGTACAGGTCCGGGGTCACGGGGTTGGCCTCGGCCATCTCAATCACCCTCGGGTCTCCTGACCCTCACCGACTCGCAGTGGGCGTGGAGCCCCTCGGCGGAGGCCAGGGTCTCGATGGTGGGCGCCAGGGCCGCCAGGCCCTCCCGGGTCAGGTACTGGACGGTGGACGTCTTCATGAAGTGGGCCACGTTGAGCCCGGAGGAGGTGGCGGCGTTGCCGGCGGTGGGGAGCACGTGGTTGGTGCCGGAGGCGTAGTCCCCGGCGGCCACGGGGGTGTAGGGGCCGACGAAGATGGACCCGCCGTTCCTGACCTTGGAGAGCACGTCCAGGGGGTCCCTGGTCTGGATGGACAGGTGCTCCGGGGCGATGCCGTTCATGATCTCGATGGCCAGGTCCATGTCCTCGGCGACGATGTAGCCGGAGTTGTTCAGGGCCTTCTCGATTATCTCCCTCCTGGGGGCCCTCCCGATCATCCCCTCCATGACCCTCCAGGTCCTGTCGGGCAGGTCCGGGTCGCTGGTGACCAGCAGGCTGGCGGAGGAGGGGTCGTGCTCCGCCTGGGCGATGAGGTCGGCTGCCAGGTACTCAGGCACCGCGGTCTCGTCCGCCAGGACGCCGATCTCGGAGGGTCCGGCGGGGAAGTCTATCTCCACGGTGTTCCTGAGCATCATCTTGGCGCCGGTGACGAACACGTTCCCCGGACCGACGATCTTCTGCACCGGCTCGATGCTCTCGGTGCCCAGGGCCATGGCGGCGATGGCCTGGGCGCCGCCTGTCTTGTAGATGTCGTCCACGCCGGCGATGTCGGCGGCCACCAGCGTCAGGGGGTTCACGGGCGCGGGTGTGCACATGACCACCTCGTCCACGCCGGCGACCCTGGCGGGGATGACCGTCATCAGAACGGTGCTGGGATATGATGCGCGGCCGCCGGGGATGTAGCAGCCCACCCTCTCCAGGGGGGTGCTCTTGACCCCCAGGGTGATCCCGGGCTCCACCTCCCTGAGCCAGAGGCCGGGGGGCATCTGCATCTGATGGAAGCGCTGGATGTTGTACGCGGCGTTCTCCAGCTCCTCCACCAGCTCGGGGGAGACCTGCTCGTAGGCCTCCTCGATCTCGTCCCTGGTGACGGCGATGGAATCCAAGTCCACGTGGTCGAACTTCCTGGCCAGGTCCCTGATGGCCTGGTCGCCGTCCCTGCGGACCATCTCGATGATGTCCCTGACGGCGTCCTCGACCTGGCCCACCTTCGATTCGCGGTTCTCCTTCCAGAAGTCTTCGCTGACTTGCTTCCACATAGGGCCCGTATCCCCGAACGGCCCATTTATAGGATTGGTCGGCGGCACTCTGGGTCACTGGGATCCACGGGCCGGGACCGCTGGAGGGCCTGGCGAAGCGATATATTGCTCGAATCCTTCGAGGCACCCGTTATGAAGGTCATCATCGTCGGGGCGGGCGAGGTGGGGCGGGTCTCCGCGGAGACCATCTCCGAGATACACGACGTGCTGGTCGTGGACAGGGACGAGGCCGTGGCCAACGCCCTGAAGAGCCGCCTCAACGTCTCGATCCTCAAGGGGGACGGTACCAACCCCAAGACCCTGGAGTACGCCATAGGCGCCCATCAGGCCTCCATGATCATATCCACGCTGAACGACGATGCGGCCAACCTGTTCATCTGCATGATGGCCAAGAGGATAAAGGAGGACATCAGGACGGTGGCGTCCATCACCAACCCCGACTACAGGATCGCCGTGTCCACCGAGGGGCAGCCGGGGGTGGACACCATCATCTCCCCGGAGCTGATCACCGCCGAGAAGATGTACAAGCTCTGCGTCCTCGAGAACGCGGTGGACTACGAGGGCATCGCCGACCTCGAGGTCGCGGTGGCGACCTTCTCCGTGGACGCAGGGCACGAGATCGTGGGGAAGGTGACCATGCAGCTGGACATCCCGCCGGATTGCACGGTGTTCGCCATCTACAGGGACGGCGCACTGCACACGGACACGGACTCCATGGAGATCCACCCGGGGGACAGGATCTGCGTCTTCGGCACCGACCGGGCCATCGAGGGGTTCAACCGGCTCCTGGGCGTGGAGTACCCGGCCCGCAACTTCGTGATCCTCGGGGGATCGATCGTCGGCAGGAACGTGGCCAGGATGCTGGCCGCCGACAGGAGGAACGTGAAGGTCATCGACAGGGACGAGGCCGTCTGCAGGGACATGGCCAGGACCCTCTCCGGCGTCTCGGTGTGCTGCGCCGACTTCACCGACCCGGAGGTCCAGAGGAACGAGAACGTGTTCTGGGTGGACGCCACCGTCACCACCACCCACGCGGACGACACCAACCTCCTGATGAGCATGAACGCCCAGAGGCACAGCGCCCGCAAGGTCATCACCCGCTACTTCACCCGGGAGTACGAGGACATCTTCGAGTACACCGGCATCGACACCATCATCGGCTACCACAGGATCATCATGAACGAGATCACCAAGTGCACGATCTCGGACGAGACCGCCATCATGAGGTCCAGGCACCAGGACGAGATCTTCTTCATCCACTTCGTGGACGACGACTCCCCCCTGAGGGGCAGGTACTTCGGGGACATCCGCGTCCCGGATGGCTCCAGGCTCATAGCCGTCAGGCGCGGGCTGGAGACCCTGTACCCCCGTCTGGACACCAAGATCGTGCGCGGCGACTCGGTGATCGTGTTCACCTCCGTCGCCAGCAGGGACGAACTAGCCAAGGTCCTGGGAAAGACCTCTGTCCCGGAGGTCTGAGGGTGCACCTGTCCAGGATCGCCGAGCGCATACCCCGGAGATGGGAGAGCACCACCCTGCGCATCCTCGGGATGCTGGAGATGGTGTTCGCACTCCTCCTGCTGATCCCCGCCGCCCTGGCCCTCTATCTGGGCGAGGACCCCTCCAAGTTCCTCTACCCCGTGGTCCCGCTGGGCGCCCTGGGGCTGCTCCAGTACCTGACGTTCGGGGAGTCCAGGAACTTCCGCACCGTCAACGGCATACTGCTGATCGGGCTGGTCTGGCTGCTGATGTTCGTGATGTCCGCCATCCCCTACCTCCTCACCGGGATGGGCCTGATAGACGCGATCTTCGAGTCGGTCAGCGGCATCACCACCACCGGCCTCTCCGTGATGACCGACGTCGAGTCCCAGGACATGAGCCTCCTGATCTGGAGGGCCATGACCATGTGGGTCGGCGGCATAATGGTGGTGCTGGTGTTCATGTACATGCTGCCGATGTTCGGCATCGGCCGCAGCGTGTTCTACAACGAGCTGGCCGGCTCCGGCTCCTCCGACTACTCGATGAGGATGAGGAACGCCGCCAAGTCCTTCATCCTGTCCTACGGCATACTCAGCCTGATCAACTTCGCGCTGCTGATCCTGCTGGGCATGGACCCCCTGGAGGCCCTGTGCCTCATGTGCGCCACCATATCCACCGGGGGGCTGATGTGCACCAACGACAGCATGATGTCCTACTCGGACGCGGTCCAGCTGATCACGATACTGTTCATGTTCCTGGGAGGCACCAACTTCTACCTCCACTACCGCGCCATCTACAAGAGGGACAGGGGGGTCTACCGCAGGAACTCGGAGTTCAGGACCATGGTGCTCTGGTTCCTGGGCATCTCCCTGCTGATCTACCTGCTGGTGGCCACCGACGGCATGACCCTGCAGCAGATGTCCCTCTCGGAGCACCTGGAGACCTTCAAGGACGCCCTGTTCACCACCGTGTCCCTGGGGACCACCACCGGGCTGTACGTGGACGACTTCACACTGTACCCATCGCAGTGCACCGCGCTGCTGATGATCGTGGCGCTGATCGGCGCATCCTCCGGGTCCACCAGCGGAGGAATCAAGTTCAGCAGGCTCAGGATCATCTACGAGTTCCTGAGGAACGGATTCGGGAAGATCGTGCACCCCAACGCCGTCTACGACGTGAAGATGGACGGCTCCAGCGTGGGGAGCGACACCGTGACCTCCGCCCTCACCGTCTTCCTGATGTTCTCGATCACCCTGGTGGTGGGCGCCCTCGTCTTCATGATCTACGGCATGGACATGGTGGACTCCTTCGGCCTCGCCATATCCGGCGTGGCCAACGGCGGCATGGGCTTCGGCAACTTCGGACCCACCGGCAACTACGACAGCCTGGAGGACCCGCTGAAGATCGTGCTGATCGTGCTGATGTGGGTGGGACGTCTGGAGATCGTCACCGCCCTGGTGCTGTTCACCCCCGGGTTCTGGAAGGAGCTGCTCATCCACCGCAGGCCCAGGGCCGCCGGCCGCAGGTTCAGGGGGATCCGCGCCAGGATCGCCCCCGCCGCCATCCCCTTCCGCAGGTCCGACGACGATCGGGGGGAGGACCGCGGCGCCATCCGCAGGCTGAGAAGGGGGAGGTGACCGCCTGCGGCCGATGGCCGCCAGGAATCCCGCCGCCGTCGCCCTGTCCCTCCTCTGGGCGGACCTGAACCTCCTGAGCTCCAGCATCTCCAGGTAATAGGGGCGGATGTCGTGGACGGCCACGGCCAGCCCGCCGTCCACCCTCCTGATCGCCACCCAGACGAAGCCGTCGGTGGCCACCCCCAGGGGCGTCCCGCTCCTGCCCATGGCGTCGATCGCGTCCCCCCTGGCCCTGTCCAGGGGGCGGTTCATGGCGGTCGTGGCCACCACGACGTCCCCGCAGGTCCAGGTCCCCCTGTGGGTCTCCCTGGTGTCCCTGTAGCCCAGCAGCTCCAGCACGGGCATCACGAGATAGGCCTCGGTGAACCACTGGGGCCCCTTCCCGTCCCCGGGGAAGTCCCTGTGCGTCGGCACCAGGGCCCCGCTGATTGTCGCCCCGGACCTCCTCCAGCCCAGGCGGCGGTCGAGCTCGTCCACGTTCGATCCTATGCGCTCCATGAGCCGTCCGACGTCCACGGACCCGAGGCCGTGTGCCGGCTTATAAGCCTCACAGGGGGGTCGCCGAAAAAGTGGTCCCGCCCGGAGGACGCGGGTCCCGGGACGATGCGGGATCAGTGGCCCTCGCAATACTTCAGGATGTTTATTGCGGCCCTGTCCCCGGGGGACCTCTCGTTGATGGCCCCGGCCACGATGCGGGCCTTGTCGTACTCGCCCTTCTGCGCCAGGCAGATCCCCAGGGTCTCCATGGCCCAGATGTGCCCGTTGTCGATGTTTATCGCGCGGGTGGCGTAGCCGGCGGCGGCCTTGACGTTGCCCTCCACCAGCAAAACGTAGGCCAGGATGGAGTTGGAGTCGGCTGACTTGTCCTTCAGGCCCGCCCTGGCATACCTCATGGCATCCTTCCCCCTGCCGCCCAGCAGCAGGGCGGACACGTAGGCCCCGCGGACCTGGTAGTTCCCGGGGTACTCGGACAGGAGGGCCGTGGCGGTCTCGATGGCGCGGGCATGGTTCCCCAGCGCGCTGTCAATCTCGGACATCATGACCCTGTCGAAGGGCGACGGGTCGGCGATGGCGGAGACGGCCTCCAGGGCCTCCTCGTACTCCTCCATGTCCATCAGGCAGAGCACGGACATCCTGGCCACGGAGTCGTCCTGTTCCAGGGAGTCGAGGATGGAGAGCGCGCTCGACGGGAAGTCCAGCCCCCTGAGCGCCCCGGCCACCTGGACCCGGAGGTTCCTATCCTCCGGGAGCGCGGACATCAGCATGCGGAGCACCTCCCTGGTGGCGTCGGCGTCCCCCACCACCTTCAGCAGCGACAGGCACTTGATCCTGGTCATTGGGTCGGCGTCCGATTCGGCGATTGCCGTGACCTTCCCCCCGACCAGCATTGTCCTGCCCTCGGCGATATCCTTCCTGACGTCGGCGAACGCGCTCTCTGTGTCCATCGGCTACGCATCGGG
>CAYZSQ010000078.1:0-6650 GCA_964479785.1 uncultured Methanomassiliicoccales archaeon | reverse complement strand
TCACTTGACGGGCTCCCACTTGGCGAGCTCGTTGACCTTGGAGAGCGTGGACCCCCTGAGGATCTCCTCCCGGGTCCTGTTCTCCCTCTCATGGACGTCCAGGGAGCGGTTGGCCACCTCCACGGCCACCTCCTTGGGCACCACGACCACCCCGCTCTCGTCACCGATTATCCAGTCTCCGGTGCGGACCCTCTGCCCGCCGACGGTCACCTCGATCCCGATGCCGCCGTAGCCCTTGGGCTCCCCGGCGCAGGGGGCGACGGTGCGGGAGAACGCCGGGAATCCCAGCTCCCGGATGTCGTCGATGTCCCTGACCGCCCCGTCTATGACCACGCCCCTGACCCCCATCTGCATGGCGGAGCAGGCGGCCAGCTCCCCCCAGACGGCGACCGGGGCCCCGCCCACGTCCACGACGATGACGTCCCCGTCCTTGGCGCGGTCGATGGCCTCCACCGGCTTCGCCCAGTCCCCGTTGGTGGTCTGGACCGTGAGCGCCCTGCCCACCATCCTCTGCCTGTGGCGCAGGGACTGGGGGAGGATGCCGGTCATGACCCCCTGCTTGTGGAAGGCGTCGGAGATGTTGCAGGTGGATACCCTGGAGAACGCCTCGAACAGGTCCTCCTCGGAGTATTTCTTCGCGAGGTCGGTGTCCACCTTGGCGCCGGACATCGATTCCTTTATGTCCCTCGCCGCGGAGGCGATGTCGTCGGTCTTGATGATCGCGCCTCCGACGATGACGTCGGTGGCGCCGGCCTCCACGTACTCCCCGGCGTTCTCCGCCGTGATGCCTCCGGCCACCGCCACAGGGATGGAGACGGAGGCCACGATCCTTCTCAGAACATCGATCGGCGGCTCCTCCCCGCGCATCTGGGTGTCTATGCCCATGTGCAGGCAGATGTACCCGGCCCCGAGTCTCTCGACCTCGATGGCCCTGGCCACCCGGTCCGGCACGTTGATCATGTCCACCATGACCTCGGCGCCGTACTTCCTGCCGGCCATCACCGCCTCCTCGATGGTGGCGTCGTCCGCCAGGCCCAGGACCGTGACAATGTCGGCCCCGGCCTTGGCCATGATCTCCACCTCGAAGGCCCCCACGTCCATGGTCTTCGCGTCGGCGACGATCTTCCTGTCCGGGAACTCGCGCTTCAGGGCGCGGACGGCCTCGGCGCCCTCGCTCTTGATCAGAGGGGTGCCGGCCTCGATCCAGTCCGCCCCGCCTTCCACCGCCTCCCTGGCGATGACGATGCTTCTGTTCAGCTGCATTAGGTCCAACGCTACCTGGAGTACGGGCATGTCCGACCCATCGGTACCCGTTTATATGCAGATTGCGGAGAGGGCCGCAGGAGAAGGATGGGCCACTCAGCTCGCCCGTCTATCATCAGCGCTCAGCTCGAAGTAACGATCATCATCGTGGCACCTGTGCATCCGCGAGGTCCGTGATAACGTTTGGGTCGGGGATGTGCGACATCAACTTTAATACGGATGCGGTTTAGGCCATCGCAGGTCGTGCACACATGTTCAAGAGAAAGGAGGACAAGGTCCGCGTGCTCTTCGTCGACGCCAAGAACGATTTCTCATCTCAGATCGCCGAGTACTTCACCGCGAAGCTCTTCGGAGGACTGTACGAGGTGTACAGCGCAGGGCCGGAGCACGACATCATCGACTGCGAGCTCATCTCCGTCATGTACCAGAACGGCGAGGACTTGAGGCGCCAGGTGTCCAAGGACTTCAAGGACAGGGACTTTCTCAGGGAGGACGAGGACTACGACTTCGTCATCTACACCGAGAAGTCCGTCTTCGACGAGTGGGCGTCACAGACCCCCTGGAAAGGGAAGCAGATCCTGGCCCCCATGCGCCAGAGGTCGGAGTTCGAGGCCACCGATGACCTGGAGCTGTACAACGAGTACCTGAGGTCGATGAACGAGATCAGGGAGTGGGTCGAGCGGAACATGGCCGACCCGTCCAAGCTGGAATCCATGGTCTCGGCATGATCCCGGTCATCATATACGACAAGTGCCAGTGCGACCCGAGGAAGTGCACCGCCAAGCGGATGCTCAAGTTCGGTCTCGGCAAGGAGGCCAAGACCCTCGGCGCCATCCCGAAGGGCTCCATCGTCCTCTCCCCGTTCTCGGACAGGGCGCTCTCCCCCGCGGACCTGGTCCATGCCCGCAAGGGACTGGTGGTCATGGACCTGACATGGACGAACATAGACGAGTTCCCCAGGCTGAGGAAGGTGGAGGAGAGGGCGCTGCCCTACCTGCTGGCATCCAATCCCGTCAACTGGGGCAGGCCGATGGAGCTCAACAGCGCCGAGGCCGTGCTGGCGTCCCTGGTCATCCTGGGGCAGGGGGAGCAGGCGGAGGCCTTCATGGGCAGGTTCAACTGGGCGCCGGAGTTCATGAGGCTCAACGGCGCCATGCTCGACGACTACTCCCGGGCCGCCGACAGCGCGGAGGTCGTCAGGATCCAGAACGAGTACGTGGCGTCCGTGAGGGGGGAGTCCGGAGAGGAATCGGAGAGTCGATGGGAGAAGGGGGAAGTCGTTTCACCCGCCTTGCGGCGGAGGTCCTTCGCTCTGCGATCTCACTCGGAGATGGCGGAGGAGGGGCACTCGTCCATGCAGGCGCCGCAGTCGATGCATTTGCCGGCGTCGATCACAGCGACGTCGTCGCAGGTGATGGCGCTCTCGGGGCAGACGTCGACGCATGCTCCGCATGCGACACACTCGGATGCGTTGATCGTAACCATTGTGATTACCTCTGATGCGGATGACCTGCGAAGTTGTATAAAAAGTTGATTAAACGGCGTTTAGGACAGGCTAAAAACGGTCTCAAATTCTTAGGACGACTTAACTCCCCGAAACCAAGGGCTCCGGAAGCCTGGCTATGTCGATTCCTGACGGTCTAAGCGTCCTATGGCGATGTCCCATCGTCTAAGACGTCCCTAAATCCGGCCGTTCCGCCGCCTCCGTCGGAGCCGGAGGCGCACCGTTAATTACAGGGGGAGGCTATGGTGTGGGGATGACCGGAGACGACCTTCTGCCGATGATTTGGGATGCCCTCGGCACGGACACCCTGACCACGAAAGAGGCGACCGACAGGCTGGAGCATCTGTTCGCCTACAGGTGTCCCGACGACCTTGCCAAGACCCTCATGAAGTACCGCAAGGCGGGTCGGATAAAGGGACAGGTCTCCGTGGAGCGCGGCGGATGGGTCTGGTGGGCGGACGACGAGTGCAGGGCGGTGACCGAATGAACGTGAACTTCCAGGACGACGACATCAGGGTGGCCTGGGAGGAGGTGTTCTCCAAGGAGAGGTACCGCCTGCTGATCGCCTGCATCGCAGACAACTTCCCCCAGAGGAAGAGCCTCATGGTGGATTATGCGGACATCAACGCCTACAACGTGGATTTCGCCATGTACGTCCTGGACAACCCGGACAGGTGCTTGGACTCGGCCAGGAAGGTGGCCATGTCCCTGGTGCCCAACATCAGCCGCCCCGGGGAGGCCATCAACATCAGGATCGTCGGGCTCCCCAGGGACGCCAAGGTGGACATCCGCAACCTCAGGGCCGACCACCTCAGGAGGCTGGTGGCCGTGGAGGGACTGGCCAGGAAGGTCACCACCGTCAAGCCCAGGATGACCGCGGCGCTTTTCAGGTGCGCCAGGTGCGGGGCGGAGATGTGGGTCCCCCAGCCCGGGATGCTTCTGAAGGAGCCCATGATGTGCTCCAACCCCGACGGGGGGTGCAACAAGCAGGCCACCCGCTTCATCCTGGACGACAAGGCCTCGGTCTACATGGATACGCAGAAGATAGAGATCCAGGAGTCCCCGGAGGGGCTGAGGGGCGGCGCGCAGCCCGAGAGGATCACCGGATATGTCGAGGACGACATCGCCGGGGAGGTCACCGCGGGCAACAGGATCACCCTGAACGGGATACTGAGGTCGGTGGAGAAGACCGACAGGGACAAGTCCACCGTCTTCGAGACGTACCTGGACGTCATCTCGGTGGAGTTCGAGCAGCACGAGTACGACGAGATCCAGATCACCGACGAGGATGAGAAGGAGATCCTCAGGATGTCCAAGGACCCGGACCTGTTCCAGAACATCGTCAAGTCGATCTCGCCGTCCATCTACGGACTGGAGTCCGTGAAGAGGGCCATCGCCCTGCAGCTGTTCGGAGGATGCCACAAGGAGATGGACGACGGCACCGTCATGAGAGGGGACATGCACATCCTCCTGATGGGGGACCCGGGGGTGGCCAAGTCCCAGCTGCTGAGATACATGAGCATGCTGGCCCCCAGGGGGATCTACGCTTCCGGTAAATCGGCATCCGCCGCCGGCCTCACCGCCGCCGCGGTCAGGGACGACTTCGGGGACGGCAGGTGGACGCTGGAGGCCGGCGCGCTGGTCCTGGCGGACAAGGGTCTCGCATGCATCGACGAGCTGGACAAGATGACCGAGCAGGACAGGTCCTCGCTGCACGAGGCGATGGAGTCCCAGAGGATCTCCGTGGCCAAGGCCGGGATAACCGCCACGCTCCAGTGCAGGTGCTCCATGCTCGCCGCGGCCAACCCCAAGTACGGCAGGTTCGAGGAGGACTCCCCCATAGCGGACCAGATAGACCTCCCGCCGGCGCTGATGTCCCGTTTCGACCTGATCTTCGTGCTGACGGACAAGCCGGACAAGGACAGGGACAGGCAGATCACCGAGCACATCCTCAAGGCCCACCAGCGCGGGCAGGTCAGGATGATGCACGAGGGCGAGAGGGTGGAGGGCGTGGACACCAAGGACATCATGGACAGGACGGACAGCATCCGTCCGGTCTACGGCGTGGAGATACTGAGGAAGTACGTGGCCTACTCCAAGAGGATCGTCCCGGTCATGACCGACGAGGCCAGGGACATCATCGAGAGGAGCTACCTGAACATAAGGAGGCTGGGGAGCGACGGCTCCTCCGTGCCGATCACCGCCAGGCAGCTGGAGGCCTTCGTCCGCCTCTCCGAGGCCTCGGCCAAGATGAGGCTCAGCAACGTGGTCACCGACGTGGACGCCAACAACGCCGTGGACCTGGTGGAGGAGTACCTCCGCAAGATCGCCGGCAGCGACGACGGCGGGTTCGACATAGACAAGATCGCCACCGGTTACAGCTCCAGGGACAGGAACAAGATCGAGGTCGTGAGGACGATCCTGAAGGAGTTCGGGTCCAACGGCCTCACCATGGACGAGCTGTCCAGGCACGGGGAGTCCGAGGGGCTGACCGAGACCGACGTCACCAGGGCGGTGAAGCAGCTGAGCGACGCCGGGGAGATCTACAAGACCCCGGCGGGACTGTACAAGAGGACGTGATCTCGTGTATGTAAGGATACACACCCATGGGAGCGAGAGGATTCTGGCCGCCTGCGACGAGGACATCCTGGGGATGACCTTCTCCGACGGTGCGGCGAGGATAACGGTGTCCGAGTCGTTCTACAGGGGCGAGTCGGTGTCCGAGGAGGCCTACGTGGAGAGGATGAAGTCGGTCACCATCATGAACCTGGTGGGCGAGAGGGCGGTGGCCCTGGCCATCGCCGAGGGCGTGGTCTCCGCGGACTGTGTCATGGAGATAGGCGGCGTGAAGCACGCCCAGGTGGTGCTGCTTTGAGCTTCTGCGTGAAGTGCGGGAAGGACTGCGAGGAGTCCCTGGACGGACTGTGCATCGACTGTTGGCTGGACGGCAGGAGGCTCACCTCGCTGCCCCATCACGTCGACCTGAGGGTATGCACCAACTGCGGGGAGTACGAGTTCGGGGACAGGTGGCTGAGGAGGGACAGGCTCGTCGCCGTCCAGGACGCCGCCGCCGATGCGCTCTCCTTGATCAGGGACGCCGTCCCGGTATCGGTGTCCACCGAGGCGGTGGAGCAGGATCCCCACGTCTACGGGGTCACGGTGCGCACGGTGTGCGACGTCATGGGCTACGAGGCGGAGGACGAGGCGTCCACCATAGTGAGGATCAAGAACACCGTCTGCCGGAGGTGCTCCAGGCAGCTGGGCAGCTACTACGAGTCGATCCTGCAGATAAGGACGGGCTCGGGGAGGCTGTCCCCGGAGACGAGGGAGGAGACCCTGGCCATGGTGGAGAACTCGGTCGCCAGGCAGGCCGCGAACAACCGCTCCCTCTTCATCACGAAGATGGAGATCGTCACAGGGGGGGTGGACGTGTACCTGTCATCCATGTCCCTGGGGAAGTCCCTGGCCCGGGAGCTCGCCGACCATTACTGCGCGGAGACCAAGGAGTCCCCGAAGCTCGTCGGTCAGACGACGGACGGTCAGGACATGTACCGCATAACCTATCTGGTCAGGCTCCCGGACTACCGCGTGGGCGACGTGGTCCAGTTCCAGGGGCGCTGGTGCAAGCTGGTCCGCGTGTCCAGCGGGGGCGGCAGGGTCGTCGATCTCATCGACTTCAGGGAGAGGGCGGTACGCAGGGCGGATATGGCCGACATCAAATTGTACGCCAGGTCCGCCGACCTGAAGGAGGCCACCGTGGTCAGCAGGTCCGTCTCGGAGATACAGGTCCTGGATCCCGATGACTATTCCACCGTGGACCTCAGGATTCCGGAGGGCGCGGACATCGGCGACACGGTCCGGGTGGTCGCGGTGGACGATGCGC
>CAYZSQ010000077.1:0-6753 GCA_964479785.1 uncultured Methanomassiliicoccales archaeon | reverse complement strand
CGGTCACCTGAGGCCGGCCTGGCTCTCGTCATCGATGAAGCTTATCGAGCAGTCCCTCTTGAGGCCCAGGCCCCCGGCCACCTCCAGCGCCTTCACGATGCCGGCCGGCACGGGGCAGGCGGTGTGGGGGATGGCGTCGTTGGCCAGTCTGTAGATCTCGGATTCGTGGAACTCCGCCTCCACCTCGGCGTAGGGACTCATGGGCTCCAGCCTCCAGGACATCTTCAGGACGTTGGGGCAGTCGCTCTTGATCTCCAGGTCCACCAGCCCCATGTCGTTCTCCTTGGCTATGATGAGGGTCCTCATCTTGCAGACGCCGGCGTCCACGCAGACCATGCACTCTTCACTCATTGTCATCACTCCGCAGCCGTATCAGGTTGTTCACGCCTGCCATGGTGCGGATGTCCACCACGCCGATGGCGGCGATGATGCGGTTGTCCAGCTCGATGGGGGTCACGATCACCTTGATGCCCTTGTAGGGCCCGGCCGTAGCGATCTTCCTGATCGTGGTGCCTGCATTTATTGCCTCCTCGAGGACCGGCCCGTTGTAGGCGTTGTCGATGACCGCCCCGTTCTCGATCCTGATGCCCAGGTTGTCCCTGCTCTTGGCGCACACCGGCAGCCCGCCCACCAGGTCGTGTATGGCGAAGGCCAGGGAGATGAGCTCGTTCCCGGTGCTCTTCTGGGACAGGATGTCCTTGAGCTCCCTGTTGAACTGCAGGCCCCCCATGATGGTGAGCCCGGCTATCACCGCGCCGATCTCGGCAGACTCCTGGGTGGGGCCGGTGCCTATGATGATGACGTCGTCGTTCTTCAGGTTGAAGACGGAGCGGATCTTCGTCTCCACCTCCGGGTCCACAGGGTAGTCGGAGCCGGGGAAGATCAGGCTCCCGTTGGTGTAGACAAGGGTGGTGGCCCCGGTGGCCCCGGACTTGATGGCGGCGTCCCTCTCCTCGCAGCCGTACTTGACGTTCCTGGCCATCTTGGGCACCCGCACGGCGCAGTCCCTGTCGCCGATGGTCAGGTCGCTGATGGACACGTCCGCCACGTCCATGTGCACGGACTTCTTGAACTCCATCCCCTTGTCGGTCAGGAATATGCCGCTCTTGCCGATGATGATCATGTTCTGGTCCTGCATCATCGACAGGATGGTCCTGGTGCTCCCCTCCCCGATCCCCAGCATCTGGGACAGCTTCTTCCTGCCCACGGGGCTGTTCTCGTCCAGGCACTCGAATGCCTTCCAGATGTGATAGTCGTTGAACTTCGGTACGGGGCCGCCTAGTTTGGAGGGGCGTGAGAGCATATGGATGTATCATATATCCAATAGATAAAGGTATAAGTCTCCCTAAGGGCGCGCACGCGCATGTCCTTCACGACGTTAACGGAGCTATCGGCCCGTGGTTTCCATAGATAGTTTTTATTAACGGAAACTTTCCGCCAACCATGGCTCAAGAGTCGGTAGACCTCCTGATCATCGAGAACGTCTCGAAATCCTTCAATGGCCGTTGCGTCCTAAAGGACGTGAGCGCCAAGCTCTCCACAGGCATGATTCTCGGTCTCATCGGCAAGAGCGCCGCCGGCAAGAGCGTTCTGATCCACATGATCAGGGGGAGCGAGGAGTACGCCCCTGACAGCGGACGCGTCATCTACAACGTCAACCGCTGCTGCGGATGCGGCAACCTGGACCTCCCCTACCCGGGCGTCGCCTGCACCAGATGCGGAGGGGAGACCGAGACCCTCTCCGTGGACTTCTGGTCCCTCAAGCCCGACGACCCTCTCAGGCAGGCTCTGAAGGGACGCGTCGCCATCATGCTCCAGAGGACATTCGCCCTGTTCGGCGACATGAGCGTGGTGGAGAACGTCATGGAGGCCATCCCCGACGACGTCCAGGGGGACGACCGCATCCTCAGGGCCATAGAGATGCTCAAGCTGGTCAACATGACCCACAGGACCACCCACATCGCCAGGGACCTCTCCGGAGGGGAGAAGCAGAGGGTGGTCATGGCCAGGCAGCTGGCCAAGAACCCGCTGTTCTTCCTGGCGGACGAGCCCACCGGCACCCTGGACCCCACCACCGCGGAGATCGTCCACAAGGGGCTGATCGACTACGTGGAGCAGAACGGCATCTGCATGGTGTTCGCGTCCCACTGGCCGGAGGCCATCGAGAGGATGGCCGACACATCCATACACCTGGAGTCCGGGAACGTCGTCGACCAGGGGGATCCGAAGGACGTCTGCGCCGGGTTCATGAAGGACTACCATTTCGAGAAGTCCCAGGAGGGGGAGCTCGGGGACACGCTCATCACGCTGCAGGACGCCGCGAAGCACTACTTCTCCGTGGTCAGGGGGGTGGTCAAGGCGGTGGACGGCGTGACCTTCGACATCAAGGAGAGGGAGGTCTTCGCCCTGGTGGGCTACTCCGGGGCCGGGAAGACCACAACATCCAGGATGATCGCCGGAATGACCCCCGCCACCTCCGGCAGCGTCAAGATCAAGATCGGGGAGGACTGGATCGACATGTCCGAGTCCGGGTTCGCCGGCAAGGGGAGGGCCACTCCCTACATCGGGTTCCTGCACCAGGAGTACACCCTGTACCCCTTCGACACCGTCCTCCAGAACCTGTCCACCTGCATCGGTATGAAGATGCCCGTCGAGCTGGCCAAGGTCAAGGCCATCCAGGTGCTTCTGAGTGTGGGATTCGAGAGGCAAAATATCGAGAAGCTCCTCTACTCCTACCCCGACTCACTCTCCGTGGGGGAGTGCCAGAGGATAGCTTTCGCGCAGGTCCTCATCAAAGAGCCCAGGATCATCATCCTCGACGAGCCCACCGGGACCATGGACCCGATCACCAAGACGATCATCGCCAAGTCGGTCATCCGCGCCAGGGAGACCCTGGGCGAGACCTTCATCGTGGTGAGCCACGACATGGACTTCGTCCTCAACTGCGCCGACCGCGCCGCGTTCATGAAGGGCGGCAAGGTGGTGGCCATAGGGGACCCCGAGGAGGTCCTCGAGGAGTTCTCGATGGAGCCGGTGCCAGAAGGTGAATGACCATGAAGCAGAAGATGGGGAGGCACCTCAGCTTCGTGGAGTGCAGGGAGTCCCAGGGCCTCGGCGTGGGGGGCGGGCTCGCCCAGAGGGCGACCATCTCCGAGTCTGGGAGGGACGTGGTGGCCATAGCCATGGGCCCCGGCCGCAGGCACATCACCAAGCCGGTGTGCGAGATCACCTACGCCCTCAGGGAGGAGGGCATCGACACCAGCGTCATGGTGGTCAACGCAGGGTCCGGGGTCCCCGCCGACGCCCCCGACATGACCACCGGGTCCTACTTCGGGCTGGACCCCCTGGAGGCCGAGAGGATCCAGCAGTACAAGGTGGCGCTGATCCATCTCGGCAACGTGCGCATGCACATCATCTACAAGGCGAGGCTGATCCTCAGGAACGTGGACATCCCCGCCATCATCGTGGCGCAGTGCCCCGTGGACTACGAGGACTTCGCCGCCATCGGCGTGAAGACCAGGGACGTCATGCCCCCGGAGGACAGGATCCAGACCAAGGGCGAGATCGTCGAGATCGTGACCGGGGTCGTCAGGGGGGTGACCACCACCCAGGACAAGCTGGACGAGATAGTGTCCAAGGTGCAGTCCATGCTCCCGGAGCGTGAGCGCCGATGAAGGTCGTCGTCAACGGCAGGGAGAGGAGCCTGAAGGCGGGCTCCACCCTGAAGACCGCCGTGTCCGGGGAGCCCTACGCGAAGGGGTCCCTGGTAGCCGTGCACCTCTCCGAGGAGAGGCTGGTGTCGGAGACCAGCGACTTCGAGATCGAGACCGTTCGCGGCCGCATGGTGCTCCACCTCAACGACTCCCCCGAGGCGGCCGCATGGAAGGAGAGGATGATGGGGGAGGTCACCGGCGTCAGCGCCAGGTGGGTCACCCACAACATCGTCGCCTTCGGGTCGTTCCCCACAGACCTGGAGGTGGACAGGGGGACCTACAACTACCGGACCTACGACTGCTTCCTGTCCCTGGGCGGGTTCGACAACCACACCACCTACATGATGATCGCCCGCGACAACCACTCCGGCTGCTACGGGGCCGGCAGGGCGGTCATAGGCAGGATCACCGTGGGCAGGCACATCCTGGACCACATGAGGGAGGGCGACGGGATCCTGTCCGTCCGCCCCATGATGTCCGAGACCAGCACCGAGAACGTGAGGGTCACCGACGACCTGTCCTTCAGGCTGGAGGACGGGTACAGGGTGGAGACCGCCATCGGCATCCGGCTGGACAGGCGGTCCCCGGAGTCCGCGGAGCACGTGCTCATCCTCTCGTCGAAGGGCACCATCAACGTGTCCCAGGCCACCGGCAGCTACCTGGCCTGCACCGACGACATGGACGTGGACATCCCCGCGGAGGACTGCAGGGTCAGGGACGCGGGCGCGGTGACGGTCAGGCACGACGGGGTGGGCGGCGGCCGCCTGTACATGTACAGGCAGAGGCGCCAGGTGTCCCAGGCCCACAACATCGCCGGCACGGTCACGTCAGGGGAGGCGATCCTCCGGTACGCCGGGGCCGGCAGCCAGGTCACCGTGACCACCGACCCGCCCAGGGCGCTGTCGGTGGGGATGACCCAGGCGGAGGGGGCCAGGTTCCTGGAGGCCGCCGGCATCAGGCAGGTCAGGACCGGCGACGTCTCGGACGACGCCATCATCGCGGAGCAGACCCCGGAGCACACCATCACCGCCCTGGAGAGGGGCGAGGTGGAGACCTTCGGCGTCCCCAGGGACAGGATCTTCAGGATCAAGCTGTCCGACAAGGACCCGGTCAGCCTCCACTACTTCAAGAAGGTCACCGGCCTCAGCCACAAGCCCGTGGGCATCCTGAAGGTGCAGTTCACCTTCGAGGGGCTCCCCATGGTCACGTTCTACGGCGACGACGTCAGGGGGAAGCTGCTGTACCCCCAGGACCCCTTCAAGAAGGTCAGGCGCGGGGACATCGGCCTCACCAACCAGGCCAGGCCCCACCACGGCCTCATAGGCATAAGGCTGGAGGACAGCAAGGAGTTCGGGCCCACCGGCGAGGAGGCCTACGGCACGAACATAGTCGGAAAGTTCATAGACGACCTCGACAGGCTCATGGAGGGTCTGAGCGAGGAGGACGTCGTCTACATCACGGAGGAGGAGCTATGAGCGAGGAGAGGGAGACCAGGCTGTTCATGATCTCGCCCAGGTCGATGCTCACGCCGGACCAGCTGTCCCGCATGGTGCACGCCTACGGCGAGGAGGCCATAGTCAAGGAGACGTGCTACGGATGCCTGGTGGAGGGCACCAGGGAGACCGTCCTCCGCATACTGGCGAAGGTCAGGGAGGACTACCCCAACGAGGTGTTCTCCAAGGTCAGGGCCTACCCCTGCAGCGACCCCCGCAGGTGCAGGGCGCAGCACGGCACCAGGCCGGGATACGCCCAGCTGGAGGAGGAGTGGGCGCTGCTGTCCAGCATACAGTACGCCCTGGACAGGGTCGACGAGGGGGCGAGGTACGTCCCGCAGCCCGAGAGGAAACGCATTCCGGTAAACGAGTTCAAGAAGATTTGCGAGGTGCAGTGATGAAGGTCTTCATAGATCCGCCGAACAGCCTGGTGCTGTTCGATCTGGTTGAGAGGTTCGGGCATGAGCCCCTCAGCGCCATGGCCGCCATCCAGGAGAGGGTGGACAACCTTGAGGTGGACATGCCCCCCATGAACGTCTCGCTGGACGACGTGGTCAGGGGCCTGAAGTACGCCGGCGTGGAGGTCCCCTCCGGCATCAGGGGCAGGCTCGCCCTGTGGGGCCCCATGATCGAGGAGGCCGACGCCGCCATCATCATGGACGACTGCCCCTACAGCTTCGGCTGCGTGGGGTGCGAGAGGTCCAACCTGATGGTGAAGTACCTCATCAAGAGGCGCGGCATCCCCGCGCTGCACGTGAGCTACCCCGAGGACGACGAGCAGGCGGTGAACTTCGTCGCCCAGACCAAGGAGTTCCTGGAGGGGTTGCAGTGACCATCAAGATCGCGCAGCTGTCCTGCGGGACGGAGTACAGCTCGGTGCAGTACGAGATCGAGAAGGCCGCCAGGTCCGTGGGGGCCAAGATCGTCTACCCCGACGTGTCCGCCGCGGACATCGACGACGCCGTGAGGAGGTTCGGGTTCACCCCCAGGTCCCCCCAGCTCAAGCTGATGATCGCCAGGGCCGCCCAGCTGGCCGACGAGAAGTACGACGCTGACGCGGTGTTCATCACCACCTGCTTCAGGTGCGCCGAGGCCGCCCTCATCAGGAACGAGCTCAGGAGGTTCATCCAGGAGAACACCCGCCTCCCGGTGGTCACATATTCTTTCACGGAGAGGCTCAAGGCCTCCCAGCTGCTGACCAGGATGGAGGCCCTGGTGACCATCGTCACCAGGAAGGAGCTCCTGGCCAGGGAGAGGCAGTCCGGCATCACCGCCGGGCTGGACTCCGGATCATCCACCACCAAGGCGGTGATCATGGAGGACAACAGGATCATCGGCAAGGACTGGACCCCCTCCGGGGACGTCATACTGACCGCCACCCAGGTGCTGGAGAACGCCATGAAGGAGGCCGGCGTGGAGCTGAAGGACATCGAGGCCATCGGGACCACCGGATACGGCAGGTTCACCCTCGGCGAGCACTTCGGGGCCAAGCTGGTCCAGGAGGAGCTCACCGTTAACTCCAAGGGAGCTGTCTGGCTCGCCGACAG
>CAYZSQ010000076.1:0-6770 GCA_964479785.1 uncultured Methanomassiliicoccales archaeon | reverse complement strand
TCGGTGTCCCCATGAGCGATGCCGCCGACGACTTCGAGCCGAAGACGCTGAGGGGGATCCCCATCGGTGAGACCAGCAGGCAGGGGTTCGTAGCCGACCCGCCGAGGGAGCGGCGGAGGCTCATCGAGACCGTCGTCGCGTTCGCCAACGGCTCCGGCGGCAGGATCCTTCTCGGAGTCGGGGAGGACCGCGAGGTGGTCGGGATCCCCGACGACTCCCTCTTCGGGATCAGGGACGCCGTCGTCGATTCCGTCCGCAGGCACTGCCACCCCTCGATAGTCCCCGAGATGTACACCGTGTCCTTCGGGGACAGGAACGTCCTCGTAGTGGAGGTCCAGGCGGGCGACGAGTGCCCGTATTTCATCAAGTCAGAGGGAATGGAGAGGGGGACGTACATCCGCGTCGGCGGCACCAGCGTCCCCGCGGATCCCGATACGATCAAGATCCTTCAGATGCGCGGGAGGAAGCTGGCCTTCGACGTCATGGAGTGTCCGTCGGTCCCCATCAGGAGACCGGAGCTCGAGGAGCTGTGCCAGCGTCTGTCGGCGTACAGGCTCCCGATAACCCCGGAGAAGCTGGAGAGCTTCGATGTCATCAAGAAGAGGGGCAGGGGGTACACCGCCACCAATGCCTACGCCCTCCTCACCAGCAATCCGTTCCTCCATGCCAGGGTCCAGTGCGCCCGTTTCCGCGGAACCGATGACCTCGTCTTCGTCGACAGCGTCGACCTGGAGGGGGACGTGGTGTCCCAGATCGAGAATGCGGTGGCCTTCGTGCTCAAGCATCTCGACATGGGCTCCCGGATCCAGGGCCTCGTCAGGGAGGATTTCTACGAGATCCCCGTGGTGGCCGTGAGGGAGGCGGTGGTCAACGCCGTGGTGCATCGTGAGTACATGATGGAGGACAGCTCCATTTTCGTGAAGGTCTTCGACGACCGCGTCGACATCGAATCCCCCGGCCTGCCCTTGGGCCTCGACGTGCACGACGTGATGTCCGGCCGCTCCAAGATCCGCAACCAGGCGCTGGCCTCGGTGTTCAAGGCCATGGGGCTGATCGAGAGGTACGGGGGCGGCGTGCGCAGGATGGTCGAGGCCTGCATTTCCGCGGGTCTGCAGCCGCCGGAGTTCATCGAGGACAGGGACTATCTGGTGGTGAGGTTCGCCAGACCGGTCAGGCACGCCCTCTCCCGTCGCTCGGAGGATGCCGACGCAATCCTGTCCATCATCCGGGAGAACCCCAGGATACGCCAGGCGGAGATCGCCGATGCCACCGGGATGTCCCTGTCCAAGGTCAAGAGGCTGATCGCGGAGCTCCGCGACGACGGGAGGATATCCAGGGACGGAAACAACAGGAGCGGGAGCTGGATGGTCAGGGACCCATTGGTGTCAACGGTCCGGAACGGTGTCAGACCCTGACACCATTCGTGACACCATTGACACCATTCCCGCGAGTCCCCTCGGGCGGGCTCACTCCCTCTTCTCGGTCAGCAGCTTCCTCAGTGCCGCCATCTCATCCCTGAGCATGCGGATCTCCGACTCCATGGACGCCATGGTGTCCCTGACCGGATCCGGGAGCTCGTTGTGCATCAGGCTGCCCTCCCCGGATCTGACCCCGGCCATCCTGACGATCTTCCCGGGGACGCCCACCACGGTGCAGTCCGCCGGGACGTCCTTCAGCACCACGGATCCGGCGCCCACCCTGACGTTGTCGCCGATGGTGATGTCCCCCAGGATGGAGGCGTTGCACCCGACCACCACGTTGTTCCCCAGGGTCGGATGCCTCTTGCCCTTGTTGGTGGACACGCCGCCCAGGGTGACGCCCTGGTACAGCGACACGTCGTCGCCGATCACGGCGGTCTCGCCGATCACCACCCCGGTGGCGTGGTCGATGAAGAACCTCCTCCCGATGGTGGCGCCGGGGTGGATGTCGCAGCCCGTCTGCTGATGCGCTATGAAGTTGATCTCCCTGGCCTCCATCTTCCTGCCCTCCTTCCAGAGCCTGTGGCTGAGCCTGTACATGCTGACGGCCTGGAGTCCGGTGTGGAACCTCCTGGCGTCCTCCTCGTCCACCAGGGCCGGGTCCTTCTCCATGGCGGCGGCCAGATCGTCCGGGTCTATGTCGTAGTCTATCATTGGTCGAACTCCCCGTTGTCCCTCGCGAAATTAACCGACGGGCACGGACCGAAGCAGTCCTTGCAGAATATGCAGTCGTCCTCTTTAATGTGCACCTGTCCCCCCTCCATGTAGAGGGCGCCCGGGTCGCACCTGGCGGCGCACAGCCCGCATCCCACGCACTGCTCCGCCCGGACGATGACCTGGAACGCCTCGTCCACATGGACCCTGGCGTCCCGCTCCACGTTGGCCTTGCAGATGATGGACCCCTCCCGGTAGATGGTGGTGTAGCCGGCGGAGATGTACTCCCCGTCCGGGTCCGTCTCGACGACCCACCCGATGGCGTGGCAGAACGGCCTGACCCTCTCCAGGTCGATGGGCCTGGACAGGGCCGCCTCGATGCTGTACCCGATGGTGCATGGGGAGTACCCCTCCTGCACCCTGATCGTCAGGGGCCCCCTCTCGGGGGCCTTGGTCTGTCTGGTCAGCTCGGACATCTCCCTGCCGGAGACGCGCTGGACCTCCTCCCTGATGGACTTGGGGGCGTCCTTCCATCTCCAGAGGCCGTACTCCTTCCACTCCGGGGGCAGTCCCCTCTCCTCCATGTATCCGGTGAGGTAGTCGTCCCACTGGTCCCACCTGGAGCTGACGCCGGCGATGGCCTCGAACTCCGCCAGGTCGGAGGCCGGGCAGAGGAAGCACCCGATCCTGTCCAGGCCCCTGGTGTACCAGACGTTGTACGGCTCCCCCTTCATGAAGATGTACAGCCAGACGTGCATGGCGCTCCAGTGCTGGATGGGCGAGGCCCCGGTCTGCCCCGGGGTCCACGGGTTGGTCCAGACCCTGGGCTTGGAGTTCCTGGCCTCGGACTCGTACTTCCTCTGCCCGATGAAGGACAGCACGCCGTCGGGGAAGTTCCTGTTGACGGCGTTCACCGTGGGCCCCAGCTTGTTGGTCTTGCAGCACCAGCGGAAGTCCTTGGCCGGCGGGCCGAAGTACACCAGGTTCCCGAAGAAGGCGTCGGTGGGGGCCCTCTCCTCCATCAATTGGAGACCATGCCTGGCGCAGACGTCGCGGACGTGCTCCACCGTCTCGTCGAACTCCAGGCCGGTGTCCACGAAGAGCACCGGTAGTCTGAGGCCGGCGTCCACGGTCAGGAGCAGGGACGCCAGGGAGTCCTTGCCCCCGGAGAAGGAGACGATGGCGGGCTTCCCCACCTTCTCGATGGTGTTCCTGATGAACCCGACGGCCTCGTCCCTGCGCTTCTCGATGACCCCGCGGTTGGCCTCCACCACCTCGTCCCAGGTGTGCTGTGCGTCCAGGTCCCTGAACTCCTCCGGCTTGTACCATCTGGTCTTGACGGCCACGCCCCTGTCGGCGGCCACCATCTCGGGCCCGGACATCCTGGCCATCCCGGTGGCCACGACCTCCCTGTCGGGTCCCACGATGATGATCTCGTCCCCTGCCTCGATGTCGGGATCGGCGTCGGTGACCCCGGGGGCCATGAGGTTCTTGCTCTCCCTGATGAAGGGGATGGCCCCCGGATCGCAGACCACGTACCCCTTGCTGTACGCCTTCCCGATCCTGTAGGCCCCCTGCATCCTGGAGACGAACTTCCAGCCGGAGCCCATGTCGTAGCGCATGGACGCGACGACCGCCCCGTCGACCACCACCTCGTCCATCCTGTCCAGGGCGGGGGCCTTGGAGAGGATGACGGGATGGCCATCGGGCAGCACGGCCAGGCCGGTGCCCTCCCCGTAGTCCCGGTCCAGGATCGACCTGATCAGGTCGATGTCATGCTGGAACGCGGGACGGGCGTCGCCAGGAGGGGTGAGTTCGATCTCCTCCGTCGGCGATCCGCACACCGGGCATTCCCTGGACTCGAGGATCGGCAGATTGCAGCCGTAGCACCATCTGAGGTGGTTCTTCCCTAACCGTATAGCTCCCATGATGGCTTCCCGTAGGCCCAGCGCCGTATAAGGATGTGCTCAGGTCCTCTATGTCGCCAGCTTCAGCAGCGCCACGGCCAGGCCGACGTCCGGTTCGCCGCCCCAATGGTCGTCGTATGTGTCGGGGCCGGTCACCGGTCCCGTGGAATCCTGCGTCCCATCGTCCGCGACGCCCTCCGGGGGATCGGATGCCCAACCGCATCCCGCGTCCCCGTCGTCCACGGTCTGTATTCTGTCGTCCTCCATCCCCCGGGTCTCGTGGGAGGCGGTCTGGACCACCGCTATGGTCAGCAGCAGCAAGGCCAGGGCGGTGGCTATCGCGATCTTGTTCATCGTATCACCCGCTGCGGCCGTTGCGGCCGGCGCATGAACATCCCGGGGCGCGGTATTAGAGGGGCCTGTGCTCCGTTGCGCTCGAAAGAGCCTATACCACACGGGCCGGCATATCGGGGGCCGCCGGTTCAGCGATCGTCCCGCACCAATAGGGCTGTGAAGTTGTGCATAATCTGTATAGATCCATCTTTAGATTAGATTTCTATACAAATTTTGATAAAAGTTCAACCAAATTATAGTTTATTCAAAATCTGTATAAAAATTCATTCTAAATTCAAATCTTAATCAAAAAATGCACAAACTTAAAAATTCTGAAGTCCGTTATCCGGTCATGCACGAGGTCGACAGGACGGAGTATCTTCAGAGGCTCCAGGCGGGACGGGACAGGACCGAGGTGGTCAAGGTCATAACCGGCATGCGCCGGTGCGGGAAATCGACCCTCATGCGCCAGTACATCAGGCTACTGGAGGGGTCCGGCGTGCCTTCCGACCGCATCGTCTACCTGAACTTCGAGTCCGAGGCCACGGCGCACATAACGGATCCAAAGGGGATCACGGCCGAGATACGCGCCAAGGCGGACACGTCGGGACGCATATACGTGTTCATGGACGAGGTCCAGAGGGTGAAGGGCTGGGAGCTGGCAGTCAACGCCATCCAGGTGGACATGGATGCGGACGTCTACATCACGGGATCCAACGCCTTCTTCCTGTCCGCCGAGCTCTCCACGTACCTGTCCGGGAGATATGTGGAGATCGACATGCTCCCCCTGTCGTTCAAGGAGTATCTGGATCTCCACGGGGGGGACAGGGAGGAGATGTTCATGAGGTACCTGGACACGGGCTCCCTGCCCACCGTGGGGCGCGGGGACAGCGAGGAGTTCGACAGGCAGGTCCTGGCCGGCATCTTCGACACGGTGCTGATGAGGGACGTGCTGCAACACGTCCCCTCGTCCAAGGCGTATCTGCTCACGGACATCTCCCGCTTCCTGTACTCCAACATCGGCAGCACCACCAGCTGCAACAACATCGCCAAGGGGATCAAGGAGGACTACCGCGACGTGAGGAGGTACGTGGATGCGATGCAGAACGCGTTCCTGTTCTACAGGGCGGAGCGCTTCGACATCCGCGGCCACAGGCTCCTGGACACCCAGGAGAAGTACTACGCCTCCGACACCGGCATGAGGAACGTGGTACTGGACAACTCCTCCTGGGAGGACACGGGGAGGCTGATCGAGAACGTGGTGTTCCTGGAGCTCAGGAGACGGGGATACGAGGTCCATGTCGGGAAGTACGGGGACAGCGAGGTGGACTTCGTGGCCAGGAGGGGGGGCTCGGTGGAGTACTACCAGGTGACGATGTCCATGAGGTCCGAGGACACGTACCAGCGGGAGCTGAGGCCGCTGAGGCTCATCAGGGACAGCCATCCGAAGACCGTCCTGTCCATGGACCGGTTCCTGGTGGGGCTCCCCGACGGGATATCCCATGTCAACGTGGTGTCCTGGCTGCTGGGGGAGGAAGGGGGTCCGACGAAGAAGGAACAGGTGACCGTGAAACAGCACTTCATCCAGAAGTGGTATCTGGACAACTTCTCGAACAAAGGCGTGCTCTACTGTTACAACGTCAGAGAGAAGAGGGGTTTCTACAACAGGACGGAGGATGCAGGCCATATCGACAACTACTACGAGGCCCGCGGACACACCGTCAACGAACTCGAGGACAGGTT
The DNA here is from genome assembly GCA_964479785.1 of uncultured Methanomassiliicoccales archaeon. GTDB lineage: Archaea > Thermoplasmatota > Thermoplasmata > Methanomassiliicoccales > Methanomethylophilaceae > Methanoprimaticola. Next base: position 655 of record CAYZSQ010000076.1, on the reverse strand, counting down.
GGCGGAGGTCGAGAGCGGGTGCATACCATACCTCCAGAAGGTCATGGACCGGGAGGCCATTGACTATGAGGGACTCAGGGAGGTGATCAGATATGCCAGCATCGCACACGTGCGGTCCCCTGCGTTCCAGCACAGTTCCCGTGAGTTCTACAGGTCGATCCATCCGCAGGATGTCGGTGACGGGATCGAGGATGCGATCAGGGACTTCCGCATAAGGGCGATAAGATCCGCCGACACCGAATTCTTCGGATTCAGGATCACAGATCTCGGGTGCATGTATGCGGCATGGGGGGAGGACACCCTGATCACCAGCGACAACCCCGTCATACCCTGCAACCTCCTCCAGATCTCGAGGAAGCGCCATCCGTACACGGAGATGCTGGACGGATTCATCTTCCCGATATCGCCCAGATCGCTGTTCATCGTGTTCCATCTGAGGGATCTGGAGAGGGTGACGGACGAGTTCTGCGATTCCCCTGGCAGGATCGATCCCATGAAGGTGAACGAGCTGATCGCGGAGGCCGCTCTGGAACTGATCTTCTGCAGGGATCGGTCCAATCCCGTTTTCGAGAGGATCGATGCCGTCATCCCGAACGAGGCCGCATACGACATCTACGACGATCTGCAAAGGATGAGGAAGGCGTCCGGGAGCCAT
>CAYZSQ010000075.1:0-6773 GCA_964479785.1 uncultured Methanomassiliicoccales archaeon | reverse complement strand
CGTCGTCTGCCTGGTCCCCGCGGCCCCCGGCTCCGACGGCGCCGGCACCATGGACGGGCTCATGCTCTACGAGGTCCACCCCTACGACCCCAAGGGGGTGTCCCTGTACAACTACGGCCCCACCGCGGTGGACCTCATGGACTACATCATCGCCGACCAGCCCACCATCGAATCCAAGAACGAGGGCTGGCTCACCTTCACGGAGTCCATAATCGTCGAACCGGGGGAGTTCGTGGTGATCGCGGAGGAGGTCCGCGACGACGACATCTTCACCAGCCGCGGGGACGCCTACGCCATCGGAACCAACGGCATCGAGCTGAACGGGAGGTTCAACCTCAACGGGTCCACCGGGGACGACGTGTACCTCATGACCTCCGACGGCACGATAATCGACGCGGTGTGCTACGGCAGCAAGACCATCTCCGACGAGGACCTCTGGGTCGGGGAGCCTGCGGCCAGGTCCAGCGACACCATCCTCCAGCGCCACGGCACCGTGGACACCGACACCGCCGACGACTGGATCCTGTACGTGCCGGGTCGCACGGACCTGTCCTTCGACCCGGGATACACCATCGACGCCGTGGTGACCCCGTTCCTGTTCCCGGACAGCGGGGGCATCCCGATATACCAGCAGCTGGAGTCCGCCACCGAGTCTGTGCTCATCAACATGTACCTGCTCACCAACGCCAACGTCTACGCCCTGCTGGCGGACCTGGCGGGGAGGGGGGTGGAGGTGTGCCTCCTGCTGGAGGGGGAGCCCACCGCCATCGGCAACGTGACCTCCCAGGCCGACTACATCAGGACCCTGGTGGAGGCCGGGGGGCAGGTCAGGCTCATCGGCGTGGGGGACGACGGGGTGCGCGACAGGTACGACGTGGACCACGCCAAGTACGCCATCGTGGACATGGACACCGTGATCCTCACATCGGAGAACTGGACCAGCGACAACACCAGCGGTACGCTCACGGACGCCTCGGAGATATACGGCTCCGACGGCAACGGGAACCGCGGATGGGGGGTGGTGGTGGAGAGCACCGAGTACGCGGCGTACATGAGGAACGTGTTCGACGCCGACTACTCCACCATATACGGGGACGTGGTGGATTTCGTCGACCTCTATCCCAACTCCCGCACCGTCACCCTGACCTACGATCCGCCGGAGGACGCCGTGTTCCAGTCGTATCAGGCGGAGGTCACCCCCTTCCTCTCACCGGATAGCTCCCTGGAGGCCACCCAATACTACATATCCGCGGCGCAGGAGCGCGTGTACTCCCAGCAGCAGAGCCTGGGGAGCGACCTGCAGGACCCCTCCGCCGACTCCCCGCTGAACACCATGAAGTCCAAGGCCGGCGACGGCCTGGACGTCAGGCTGCTGATAAGCACCAACGTCAGCGGCTACCAGGATGTGTCGGACACCATCAACGCCACGTCCCTGGTGAAGACGGGGGTGCTGAAGAGCCCCTACGTGCACAACAAGGGGCTGGTCTGCGACGACGTCGCCATCGTGTCGTCGGTGAACTGGACCACCAACTCCTTCACCAACAACCGCGAGGCGGGGGTGGCGATACTCTCCGCCCAGGTGGCCGACTATTTCGCCCGGGCCTTCCTTGCGGACTTCGACCAGTGCTACACCTACGACGGGTATCGGATCGACATGACCGGCATCGGGACCGGATACGTGTCCGGGGTCGAGACCACCCTGCAGGTCACGGTCAGACCTGATGATTACGACGGCCTCACCTTCAGTTGGGACTTCGGCGACGGCTCGGAGCCGCTGACCTCCGGGGTCCCCAGGATAGCCCACGTGTTCCAGGGGGCGGGGGAGTACACCCTGACGGTCAGCCTGACGGATGACGACGGGTACGTCGTCGGCAGCGCCGAGCTGGCGTACACCGTCTCCGCCGGGTCCGATGACGGCTTCGGTCTGGACATCGATCCCGACGGGGACCTGTACTACCTCGTTCCGGTCCTCGTGGTGGTGCTCGCCATCGCCGTCGCGGCGCTGAGATCCCACCGCGGGAAGAGGAGGAGGTCCACAGGGAGGAGATGAGGATGCACTACGTGAGACGGATGACGGAGAGGGACCTGGAGAGCGTCTTCACCATTATCAATCTGAACCTCGACGACTACTTCGCGCCGGAGGTGGTCCAGTTCTTCCTGCTCCAGTGGCCGGAGGGCCAGTTCGTGGCCGCCGACCTCTCCGGCAGGGTGGTGGGGGCGCTATGCGGGGCCCGGCTGGACCCCTCGAGGGCGTCGGTGTCCCTGCTGGCCGTGGAACCTCAATGCAGGGGTTCAGGGGCCGGCGGCGCCCTGATGGACGCCCTGGAGAGGACCTGCCTGATGAACGGGATCACCAGGCTGCAGCTGGAGGTCCGTACGGAGAACTCCGCCGCCCAGAGGTTCTATTCCCGCCGGGGCTACAGGATAACCGAGAGTCTCCCGCACTTCTACAACGACGGAGGGGACGGCTACAGGATGGTCAAGGACCTGAGGGGGCTCAGTCCCTCCTGAGGATCGTGTACACCACGATCGTCCCCACCACGGCGATGGCCGCCGCCAGGAGGATGTTCAGGACGTTCTCCCCGCTGTCGGTCACACCCTCGGGCGGAACATCGGTGACGATGTAGGTGCCGGTCCCGACGGCGACGAAGGTCACCTCCCCGTAGGCCATCTCGGTGATCTCCATCTCCTCGTACTGGCCGTCGTCGGTCAGCAGGTAGACGTAGTAGGTCCCCTCCGACCCCGGCATGGGCACCGTCACCGTCATCTCCATGGACGGCAGCACCGAGGAATCTATGCCGAAGATCTCCAGGTCGTAGGCCGTGGCGTCGCCGTAGTCCGTGGGCCTGAGGGCCACCATGAAGACGTCCCCTCCCACGTACATGGTGTCCGGGGCGGAGATCACCACCTCCATGTCGCCGTTCATCAGCAGCACCGTGATCCTGCTGATGTACACGGTGCTGTCGGTCCTGAGGACCACGGTGTCGTCGTCCGAGGCCATGACGTCGATCCTGCCGTCGGAGGGGTTCACGCTGATGCAGTACGCCAGATACCCGCCTCCCTCCGGGTCGTTGCCGGAGTAGGTGCCCCCGTCCCTCTTCTCGATGAGCCCTGTGTTCAGTACCGTGCCCTCGACCACCAGGCTCCCCACCACGACCAGGTGGCCGGAGGTCACCAGCCTGGACCCCGCCTGGACGGTGAACACGGAGCCGGAGGGGATGGTGAACTCCGCCCCCCGGTCCGTACCCTGCAGGGTGTCCACGAACAGCTCGTACCCGGTCAGCAGGGTGACGTCGGTGGCGGACTCCCAGACCCCGTCCCCCCCGTACAGCTGGACCCTGGCGGACCCGATGGTGGACAGGCCGCACTCCGTGGTGACGGTCCTGGCCCGGGGGGTGGAGCCCAGGGAGTATGAGCTGAACTGGTAGGCCGTGGACTGGGTGCGGTTGCTGGTCATGAAGCACCTGTCCGGGGTGATCGAGACCCCGGAGGCGTAGACGTAGATCTGGATGTTCTTGGCCACGGGCGTGGTGGCGGTGTCCCCGTTCCACAGGACGGACGGGGTGTCGAACACCCCCGCCCCGATGATGGCCATCCGGATGGAGACCGTACCGTCGATGTAGACGGTCACGTCCCCCTGGGTGTAGAAGGTGTTCAGGTCGCGAAGGTAGGTGACGGTCCCGTACTGGGTGTCCGCCCCCACGCAGAAGTACTCCACGGTCCCGGACTCCAGCCTGTACCCGATCTCCCCCACCACGGACTTCTGGTTGGCCATGTAGCCCACCGTCCCGCCGGTGAGGGAGAGGTGCACGCTCCCGTACCTGCCGTTCTTCCCGGACGTGAACACCCTGTCGATGGTCATGCCGGAGCCGATGTCGATGGACAGGGAGTCGCCGGCCACCATGTCGTCGGTTACGACGAGGTCCCCGATGTCCCCCTCCCGCAGGTCCAGCACCACGCTCCCCAGGGGGGAGAACATCAGGGTGTAGGAGTCCGTTATGGAGCTCTCCACCGAGGACGACAGGTCGAGGACGTACAGCTCGTCGACCTCCCCTCCCAGCATCAGGAAGCGGACGTCGACGGGGGTGTCGACGTCGTCGGTGTCCGCCCAGATCAGGGTCAGGGTGCCGACGGATCCGCCGGTCATCACCACGTAGAGCCCGCCGTCCGACTCCGAGAGGTCGGCCAGGTCCAGCGACGAACCCGAGGACACGGTCCTGGCCGTCCAGGTGTCGCCCTCCTCGGTCTCAGTCCTCTCCATGATCAGCACGGAGGACCCGCTGGACGAGATTATGAAATCGGCGTCGGGGTACTGGTCCGCCAGGTCCTGGTCCGCGGAGGAGGACGGCATCAGGCAGGTCGCCAGGACCGCCACTGCGAGCATCGCCGCGACGGCCAAGAGAATGTGCCTGGAGCCTGCCGACATCGGCCACCGAATCGGACAGCACGGTTATATGGATACCCATGGGATGCTCGGACAAGGGGTAAGGAATGGGGGCTCTGCCCCCATGTTTCAGTTGAACATCGTGTCGTCCAGGTGCTCGGTCTGGAAGTAGTAGGAGGACCTCTCCTTCTGAGCGGAGGAGACGTCCTTGGACAGCCCCTTGTTGTAGGAGCCGTACCTCTCCCTGATCTGCTCCTCCACCCCCCTGGAGCGCCTGAGGGCCCTGCGGATGTGGTCGGCGGTGATCAGCCCGGCGTCCTCCATGACTGCGATGTCGCCTGCGGCGCGGATGAGGCCGCCCAGCTCCCTCAGCCTGAGGGTCAGGGAGTTGCCCTGGTTGTCCGCCTTGGCGCGGGCCTTGCCCTCCTGGATGATCAGCTCCACCGCCTCCACGGTGGCGTGGGGGATGTGTCCGTCCAGGTTGACCTCCTGGGCCACGAACTGGGCGTACTTGGCGCGGTTGCGGGGGGTGTCCGGCATGGCGATGTCCACCAGCACCTCGTACCCTCCGCCGATGATCCTGGACCTCAGCGGGGAGAGGATGTTCTCCAGGTCCTGTATGTTGCAGGCGGCCACCAGTATGAAGTCGCAGGGGACGTCGTCCACCTTGACGCTGGCGCCGGCGGACTGGGGGTTCCTGCCCACTATGGGGAAGCACTTGTCCTGCATGGCGGTGAGGATGTACCTCTGGAGGTCCCCCAGGTGGGAGATCTCGTCGATGAACAGCACGCCCTCGTGGGCCTCGTGCACCGAGCCCGCCACGATCCTCTCGTAGGCCGGGGTGCCGAGCTTCTCGTGGCCGCCGTAGGGGTCGTGCCTGACGTCCCCCAGCAGCTCCGTCTCAGAGGCCCCGGTGGCCAGCACGAAGGGGTCCCTGTGCAGCTTCACCAGCACCTTCTCGCTGCTGGTGCGCTGGAGCTCGGCCCTCTTGTCCAGGGCCTTCTGGTCCAGCATGCGGATCATGTCCCCGGCGCGCTCGAAGATGACGACCTCCTCGGTGCCGTTGCGGGTGCGGGTGGTGTGGACCTTCTCCTTCCCGGCGGTCGCCTGGGGGAGGGCCACCTCCAGCATGCCCCCCAGGAGGTCCTGGAAGGGGTTGCTGCGGTTGCCGATGTCCATCTTGCTCTGGCTGCAGTGGGGGCAGGTCAGGTCGGTCGGGAGGGAGTACATCCCGCAGGACTTGCACCTGTATCCCAGGTGCTCGGCCACGTTGCGGGGGGCGTCCTCCGGCTTCATGAGCACCCCCACCGACTCGGCGCGGATGCTCTCCTCCCTCTCCACCTCCTCCTGGTCCAGGACCTCCAGGAACGGCCTCTCCGGGTTCTCGGGGTTCTTGATGACCCTGATCTCCTGGCTGGGCTTGGGGAGGTTCATGGACAGCGCCCTGGCGATCATGGACTTCCCGGTGCCCGGGGGCCCCACCAGCAGCAGGTGCCTGCGCTGCCTGGCGGCTATCTTGGCCAGCTCGATGGCCTCCTCCTGCCCCAGGACCCTGTCCAGGGGGTCGGCGGGGATCTGGATCTCCTCCGTGGACTCCATGGAGGCGAAGTCCTCCCAGGTCTCGACAGGTCTCTTCTCCGTCATGTCAGGTCCTCAGTAGAGGTCTTCCTTGGTCCAGATGGTGATGTCTGCGGGCATCTTGGTGATGTTGCCCTTCCTGGTCCCCACCACGATGGCGATGCCCTTCTCGGCGGAGACGTCCAGGATCCTCTGGGAGATGACCCCGTCGAAGACGATGGAGGCCACGTTCTCGGAGTCCTCCTTCAGGGAGGTCACCAGGTTCTTGACCGCGACCTCGCGGATGATGCCGTTGTCCTTGTCCAGGACCTTGGCGTTGTGGGTGGTGGACAGGGCCAGGAGCATGTCGCGGTACATCTCCTGCTCGGGGGTCAGCACCTTGTCGCTGACCTTCTTGGCGCGGGTGCCGCGCTTGGTCTCCCTCTTGGGCTTCTCCTTGGGCTCCTCGGCCGCGGGCTCCTCTGCGGGCGCCGGCTCCTCCACGGGTGCCTCGGTAGGTACGTCGGCCACGGGCTCCTCCACGGGGGGCTCCTCGCGGACCATCAGGTGGGTCTCGCTCTTGACGGCCAGGGACCTCTGTGCCGGGGGCATCTCGATGACGTCGGCGGGCTCGTCCTCCCTCTTCTTCCTGTACTTGTCGATGGCGTCGTTGTTGAAGCGGTCCTTCTTGGACTCCCTCTCCTCCCTGCGGCGGTCCTCGCGGTCCCTCCTGCGGTCCCTGCGCTCGTCGCGGTCGTCGTCCCTGCGGCGGTCCTCGCGGTCCCTCCTGCGGTCGTGCCTCTCCTCGCGGTCCTCCTCCTGCTCGATCTCG
>CAYZSQ010000074.1:0-6805 GCA_964479785.1 uncultured Methanomassiliicoccales archaeon | reverse complement strand
TCCAGCAGGCGGTCCAGCATCTCCATCATGGCGTGGGGGTTCTCGTCCTCCATCCATTTGCGGGTGTCGTCGTCGAACAGGTACCTCTCGGTCAGCTTCTCGTAGACCCAGTCGTCCACGATGTCCGAGGTCGCGTCCCATCCGAAGGTGAACTCGGTCAGGTTGGCCACCTCAGCCACGCCCCTGTAGCCGTGCCTCTTCAGGCCGTCCACGAACCTGGGGTTCAGGATCTTGCTGCGGTAGACGAACTGCAGCTCCTCCTTGGTGTCCCTCAGCCTCACCCTGTCGGGGTTGGAGCCGTCGCCCATGTAGGACACCGCGTCCTGCCTGCCGTAGGCCCTGACGAAGGAGTTCAGGCCCCCCAGGTAGCCGTAGACGTCGTCGATGTCCAGCAGGTCGATCTCCCTGTCAGGCATGTTCTTGACGGTGACCCCCACCTTGGAGAACCTCTTGACGAACTCGTCCCTCATGCTCTCTCCGAAGATGCCCTTGCCGTAGGCGTAGCTTCCCCAGGTGATGTAGATCTCCGCCAGGTCCTTGACCGTCTCCCAGTCCCCGGACTCCACCGCGTGGTTCACACCGGGGCCGTATCCCCCGGGGGCGCATCCGAAGACCCTGACCGAGTTCCTGCGGCGGGCCTCGTCCACGGTCAGTCCGGCGGCCATTCCGTCGATGATGTCCTTCCGGAGGTTGGCCGCCAGTATGTTGTCCTCGTCCGACTCGTCGAGACCGGCGACAAGATTGACGGCGTCGTCGATCAGCTCTATCAGGTTGGGGAAGGTGTCCCTGAACAGCCCCGTGATCCTGACGGTCACGTCGAGTCTGGGCCTTCCCAGCTCCTCCAGGGGCACCGGCTCCAGGCCGATGACCTGGCCTCCCGACTTGGACCATACGGGCCTGACACCCATCAGCCACAGGATGTACGCCACGTCATCCCCGTTGGTCTTCATGGTGTCGGTGGCCCAGATGATGAACCCCACCTCGGTGGGATAGGTCCCCTTCTCACTCACGTACCTCTCCACCATCTGGTCGGCCATCCTGACGCCGACCCTCCAGGCGGCGGGGGTGGGCACGATGTCCGGGTCGATGCCGTAGTAGTTCCTGCCCATCGGGAGTATGTGGGCGTTCCCCCTGGTGGGGGCGCCCGACGGTCCAGGTAGCACGTAGCCGCCGTCGCATGCGTGGGTAAGGTTGTCCATCTCGTCGGTCATCCTCAGCAGGTTGGGCACCAGGATCCCGCAGATGTACTCCACCGTATCCACAAGGTCTCCTCCGCCGTATTCCTCCGCCAGGGGGCGGCACGCTTCGAGACTGTAGTCGGCGGAGTGCATCCTGTCTATCAGCTCCATGGTCCTGGCGTCGGCGGCGTCGATCAGCGCCCCGTTGGGCTCACTGCCGGTCATGCCGGAGGGGTCGTCCAGGAGGGCCTCCATGTCGTAGCCCATGGCCTTCGCCACCGAGTCCCGGAGCGACGGGACGTCCCCGTTCCTGAGCCTGGTCAGGGAGTACACGTCCTCCTTCAGCAGGTCCCCCTCCGGGGCCCGTCCCAGGACGTGCAGGCCGTCCCTGATGATGGTGTCCTTGATGTCCACGATGTACTCGTGTATCCTGTCCAGATGGTCCTCCAGACCTTCGGCGTCCACGTCCCTGGGGATGCCTAGGTCCTCGAACATGTCGGAGGATGCCAGGCCGTCCAGGATCTGCTGCAGGAGGGAGGTCCTCCTCTCGCCCTTCGCCGTCTTCGCCTTGAAGAACTCCTGCAGGGCGTTGTCCATGGCGGAGATGTCCTCGTAGGTCCCCGCCCGGGCCATGGTCGGGCACATGTGCCCTATCAGCACGGCCTCCGACCTCCTCTTGGCCTGTATCCCCTCGCCCGGGTCGTCTATCACGTATGGGTACACGTGGGGGATGCCGTCCAGGACGATGTCCGGGTAGCACTTCCCGGACAGCCCCACGCTCCTGCCGGGGAGCCACTCCAGGGTGCCGTGGGTGCCCATGTGGAACACTATGTCGGCTTCGAAGTCGTTCTTCAGCCACCTGTAGAACTCCAGGTACTGGTGGGTCATGGGAACCACCGGGTCGTGGTACACCGATTCCATCTGCTCCGCCCAGCCTCTCAGGGGCTGGTACCCCACCAGGATGTTACCGTTGACTATGCCGGGGATGACGAACCTCCCGTCCTCGACGCAGACCTTCCCGGGGGGCTCCCCCCAGAAGTCCTCCACGTTCTTTCTGTTGAATCCGGAAATCCCGGAGTAGCGCTCCATGTACCTCTCCGGGGGCACGAGGTCCAGGGCCTTCTCCCGGATCCTCTCCGGGGAGGACCACTCCAGGTCGTTGGTTATGTTGTCCAGCACCTCGTCGATGAGCTCCCTGGACGTCGCCGGGACGTGGTCCACCGCGTACCCCAGGTCGCTGAACCTCTCCAGCATGTCCCTGACGCTCTGGATGGTGTCCAGCCCTGCGGCGTTGCCTATCCTCCCGGACTCCGGCCTGGACTGGTACATCAGGATCGCGAGTTTCCTCTCGCTCCTGGGCTTGCGGGACAGGGACGCCCATCCCCTTACCACCCCGGCCAGGTGGCTTATCCTGTCCTCCAGGGGTGTGTACACCTTGGGGCCGCCGGGGCCGCTCTCGTTGCTGGCTATGGGCACGGTGATGATCTGCCCGTCCACCTCCGGCCAGACCACGTTCATGTTCATCTCGTTCCGCGTCAGGCCGGAGGCGCTCTCCTCGTAGTCGGGGTAGTGGCCGGCCACGGACATGGCCTGTATCACCGGGACGTCGGTGAGCATGTGGTAGAAGTTCTGCTCGTCCGGGGTGTACACCCCGGTGCAGTCCCTGGAGTTGTTGAGCTGGGAGAAGGGGGTGGCCATCACCAGGGCGTCCACCCTGGGGCGGTCCCCGTCCATGAAGTACTCCCTCACCACCCCGGCGGTGCCCGGGACGTCCGGGTTCGACGTCATTCTCGCGCTGAAGAATACGGGTATGACGTTCAGCCCCTGGGATTCCAGCTCCCCGATGAACGCGTCGATGTGCCTCTGGTTGTCGTAGATCCAGAGGTTGGCGGTGTACAGCAGGCCCACGGTGGGCTTGGAGGGGTCCAGCCCCTCCAGGTACTCCTCCAGGCTGATGTCGGGGTCCCGGTCGGGGTGGTGGATGCCGCTGGGCCGGTGGGCCACCGGCTCCGGGAGGTCCCCCTCGCCGGTCAGCATCCTGTGCAGCCACATGGCTATGGCCACGTCGTTCTCCGCCCCCCTGCCTCTGACGTAGCTCCGGAGCCTGAGGTACTCGGAGTCGTCCCCCTTGAACATGTCCCTGTAGAGCAGGGCCACCTCCTCGTTGCCGGTGTACAGCATCACGTACCCGGGGCACTCCCGGAGGACCTTCTCCAGCCTTTCGAACCTCCTCATGCGGGTGGGGTCGGCCATGCACCTGATCAGCACCAGGTCTGCCGTGCGGCATCTGCGCTCCACGTCCAGGTAGAGCAGGGTGTCGTCGTCCAGGTCGGCGTCGTTGGCGCAGGCCATCTCGACCTCCCAGCCCATGCTGGCGCAGTATGATTCCACAGGCCCCCTCATGTTGGAGGCGTCGCTGCTCTGTATGGAGATGTAGACTATCTTCAGGGGAACACCATTGGATGTATCGTCCAATTTATATATCAAGAGTGGGCGGCCCTAGGGAGGAGAACATCACCGTCGCCAGGGTGGCCGCGCCTGTGACCACGGCCGAGGCGACGAGCAGGAACGCTACCTTCTTCTGTAGGCGGGTCAAGATGTTTAGGATATCCTAAAAATAATTTAACCGTTCCCAGAGGAAACGTGCAGGGTAATAAATCGGGCACACGTCGGTCTAAGCCGTTTTCAGATTCGATCATACTGGCTAATTAAATAGATAATAGTCGGTTCCATACTCCAACTAATCGGATGTGAGCCCATGGAGAAGTTGCTATTCCCTTTCGTATCGATCGTAGGTCAGGAGGACATGAGGAGGGCCCTGCTTTTGAACATAGTTGACCCCGGCATTGGCGGAGTTCTGATCAAGGGCGAGAAGGGGACCGCCAAGTCCACCACGGTCAGGTCCCTGGCCCAGGTCCTGCCCGCCAGGATTGCCGTGACCGGATGCCCGTTCAACTGCGACCCCCGCCAGACGGGGAGGCTCTGTCCTTACTGCGCGGAGAGGCTCGCCAGGGAGGGGTCCCTGCCGTCCTCGGAGGTCCCGATGAGGGTGGTGGAGCTTCCGCTGAGCGCCACCGAGGACCGCGTGGCCGGTACTCTGGACATCGAGCACGTATTGAAGACCGGGGAGAGGCGGTTCGACCCGGGCGTTCTGGCGCAGGCCAACGGCAACCTGCTCTACGTTGACGAGGTCAACCTGCTTGACGATCACATCGTGGACCTCCTGCTGGACTCCGCCGCCATGGGGGTGAACTACGTTGAGAGGGAGGGGGTCTCGTTCTCCCACCCCTCGAGGTTCGTCCTGGTGGGAACCATGAACCCGGAGGAGGGCGAGCTCAGGCCGCAGCTTCTGGACAGGTTCGGCCTGTCCGTGGACGTGGTCGGGGACAGGGACACCGCCCAGAGGGTGGAGGTGGTCCGCCGGAGGCTGGCCTTCGACGAGGACCCGGATGGGTATCTGGCGTCGAAGGAAGGCGAGACCGCCGCGTTGAGGGATTCCCTGGTTTCCGCCAGGGTACTGCTCCCAAAGGTCAGGGTGGGGGACGGCATCCTGGAGGCGGTGGTCGGGGTGACCACCGGATTCGGCATCGACGGCCACAGGGCCGACATCACCATGGTCAAGGCCGCCAAGGCCAACGCGGCCCTGGAGGGCAGGACCGAGGTCACCGGTGGGGACATCCGGGCGGTGGCGGCGCTGGTGCTGTCCCACCGCATGAGGCGCCGCCCGTTCGAGGAGGAGGCCTTCGACACCGAGGAGCTGGAGAGATGCCTTCAGGGGCTCTGACCCTGCCGTTCCCGGCGATTCTCGGGATGGAGGACGCCAAGCGCGCGATTCTATGTGCATGCGTCAGCCCCAGGATTAAAACGGTGCTTATCAGAGGCGGGCCTGGGTCGGCCAAGACCGTCCTGTGCCGCGCCGCGGGGGCGCTCGCCGGGAGGGCGGTGGTCAATATCCCGCTGAACGTCACCGAGGAGCAGCTCTTCGGAGGTATGGACGTGGAGGCCACGCTCCGCACCGGCGCGCCTGCGGTACAGAGGGGGATCCTGGGTCGCACCGACGGCTGCATCGTGTACGTCGATGACGTCAACCTCCTGGACCAGAGGGTGCTGGCCTCGATGCTGGACTGCGTCGCGTCGGGAAGGGTCATCCTGGAGAGGGAGGGCGTCTCCGCCGAGTACCCCTGCGACGTCGTCCTGGTGGCGACGATGAACCCGTCGGACTCTGACATCAGCCCCCACATGCTGGACCGCTTCGACCTCTGCGCCTACGCCGACTTCCCAACCGACGACGCCCGCGGGAGGGGGGAGGTCCTGAGGAGGAATGCCGACTTCCTGAGGGACCCGGACGGCTTCCGGGCGATGTTCGCGGACGAGGAGGCCGCCTTGAAGGATAGGGTCTCCCGCGCCGCGGCTATCCTGCCGCTGGCCAGGATGTCCGACGGCCTCATGGAGGTGTGTGTGGAGCTGGCCGCCAAGGTGAACGCCGACGGGTTCCGCGGGGACATCGCGATGGTGAACGCCTCCCTCGCGATAGCGGCGCTGAACGGAAGGGACGAGGTACTGAGGAAGGACGTGGAGGAGGCGGCGATGATCTGCCTCGTCCACCGCAGGAACTACCTGCCGGAGCCCCCACCGGAGCCCCCGCAGGATCGGCCGAACGAGCCCGACAGGCCAGATGACGACAGGGACGACGATAAGGACAGCCAGAACGACACTCCGGAGGAGCCCGATGAGAGGGACACGCCTCCTCCGCCGGAGCCCCCGGAGGACTTCCAGGAGATGCTGGAGGACATGCTCTTCGAAATTGGGGAGCAGTTCAGGGTCATAGACTACCTGCACGACGGGAGGAGGGTCATATCGCGCACGTCCAGCCGCAAGGGCAGGAGGGCGATGGCCGAGAGCACCGACTCCACCGGGAGGTACGCCAGGTCGAGGATGCCCGACGACAGGATCACCGACGTGGCCTTCGACGCCACCGTCAGGGCGGCCGCCCCGTACCAGAGGTCCAGGGACAGGGGGGACCTGGCGATATCGATCCGTCCTCAGGACGTCCGCACGAAGGTCCGCGAGAGGCGCTCCGGGTGCACCATCCTGTTCCTGGTGGACGCCAGCGGCTCCCTGGGGGTCCGCAGGAGGATGGCCGCCGTCAAGGGAGCCGTCCTTTCGATGCTCAGGGACAGCTACGTCAAGAGGGACAGGATAGGCCTGATGGCGTTCCGCAGGGACTCCGCCGAGCTGATCCTCCCGCCCACCAGGTCCGTGGAGTACAGCTACAGGAAGCTGGAGGAGCTGCCCACAGGGGGGAAGACCCCGCTGGGGGAGGCCCTGGTGACGGTTGGCGAGTTCATGACGTCGTACTCCAGGTCCCATCAGGGGGAGTCCTGCTACGTCGTCCTGATAACCGACGGCAGGGCCAACGTCCCGGTGAGGGAGGGCGCGGACGCGAACGAGGAGGCCGGGAGGCTGGCCGCCGACATGGCGATCCCCCAGGTGAGGTGGATCGTGGTGGACGCCAGCTCCGGGTACATAAGGTTCGACAACGCCGAGCGGCTCGCAATGGAGCTGGGCGGGACGTATTTCAGGCTGGAGGACCTCAACGCGGACAGGCTCGCCGAGAGCGTGAGGGC
>CAYZSQ010000073.1:0-6849 GCA_964479785.1 uncultured Methanomassiliicoccales archaeon | reverse complement strand
GGTCGATGAAGGCGACCCCGCCGTGGTCCCTGGAGAACCTTACCCATCCCTGGAGACATACCTCCTTGCCGAGGTCGGAGGACCTCAGCTCACCGCAGGTGTTTGTTCTTCTCATGGAACGTTCCTCACAATGCGGTTGCGATTATGCCTTCCCTATATAAGTGGTGCGCACACACGCGGACCTGCCCCGTGACCGCACCGAATAGACCGTTAGTCGAGGGATGGGACGGAATCTCCGGGGAGGCGCATAGCCAGCATGTGGGCCGGCCTGCGTGTGCCCATTGTGAACGGAGCCCCGTACGATGAGGAGAGGAGTCACCTCTCGCCGAGGATCGGGGGGATGTAGGCGAAGGGGTCCTTCCTGATGTCCAGGATGACCGACGTGTTCGTCTTGTGGACGTCCGGGATCCTGTTGATCTCCTTGACCACCTCGGAGAACTCCTCCCTGTCGAGGCAGGCGATCCACGCCACGCAGTCGCTGTCGCCGGTGACGTCGAACACGGACATGACCTGGGGGATCTCGGCTATCTGGTCCTGGACGGTGGTCACGTTGTCGGCGATGATGCTGACCATGCCCATGTACTCGAAGCCCAGCTTCATGTAGTCGATGCTGGCACGGTAGCCCTGGATGACGCCCTTCGACTCCAGGTTCTTGACCCTCTGGATAAGCGTCGTCGGATGCACGTCGAGCTGCTTCGCGAGCTGCCTGTAGGAACCCTGGCTGGACCTGCACATAAGTTCGATTATACGTTTGTCCAGTTCATCGTAGTCGTCGAGCGACATTTGTATCCCCTTGGTCTCTGGGACATGGCGGACTACATTTATTAACATTGGCGGTCTGGCGTCAAGAGGGCGATTCGATTGACGGATGAGATATTCAGGCACGACGGGTACGTGTTCGACTTCGAGGCCGACGTTGTGGCGGTGGACGGGGACGACATCGTACTGGACACCACCGCGTTCTACCCCGGCGGAGGGGGCCAGGTCTGCGACACCGGCGAGATCCGCGGCCACAGGGTGACCGAGGCCTTCTACAACAGGGACGGGGACATCGTACACAGGTGTCCCGGCCACGACCTCGTCGTCGGGGACAGGATCTGGTGCAGCGTCGACTGGGACAGGCGCTACGACCTCATGCAGGGCCACACCGGCGAGCATCTACTGTTCTGCTCCCTGAGGAGGCAGTGCGAGGACCTGACCATCACCAAGATCATGATCTCCCCCGAGAGCAAGTACGTCATCGTCGACCGGGACCTCACCTGGGAGCAGATAAGGGCGGCCCAGAGGTTCGCCAACCAGGCCATCCTGGACAACCACAGCGTCACGAAGAGCGTGATGGACAGGGACGACCCGGACCTGGAGAGGGTGAGGATCAAGCTGGACAGGATCCCCGAGGACGAGGAGATCACCGTCGTGTCCATCGGCGACATCGACCTGTCCGCCTGCAGCGGGGTCCATGTCATGGAGACGTCGGAGCTGGAGATGCTGGTGGTGGACAGGAAGGTCTCCGCCGGGAAGGACGGGGTCGCCATACACTTCAAGGTGGGCCACGCGGCGAAGGTCGCCGCGGCGGACCTGGCCTCCACGGCGCTGGAGGTCGTGGACGAGATCGGCTGCAAGGCGGAGGACTCCCCCCGGGCCGTGGCCAACATGAGAAATGAACTGGACCTCCAGGGGAGGCTGCTCAGGCAGGCCGCCAGGCGCCTGGCCTCCGCGATGGACTCCGAGGACGTGGGCGGCACCGTCGTCAGGTCGGGGATACTCCCGGGCACCGACCGCTCCGTGCTGACCGACGCCGCCGAGGACGTCAAGGCGGCCGGCGGCGTGGCCGTCATCGTGGGCGTGACCGACACCCTGTCCGTCATCCTCGCCTCCGGCGACCCGTCGGTGGACTGCCGCGGCATACTGCCCGAGGCGCTGAAGGGGTTCGGCGGCAGGGGCGGGGGCAAGCCGGACTTCGCCCAGGGCGGCGTCCAGGACCCGGCCCTGGCCGACGAGGTGTTAACCGCTTTGAAGGAAGCGGTCAGGAAATCGCTTTGTTAAAGAAGGAGAAGGGGGATTGAGGTCCATGGCCGGCGGAATGAGGATGAATGACCGTCAGATGAAACAGGCGATGAAGAAGATGGGCATCAAGCAGAGTGCCCTCGACAACGTGACGGAGGTCGTCATCAGGACGACGGACAGGGAGATCGTCATCAGGAAGGCCGAGGTGATCTGCGTGGAGATGGGCGGCACCAAGAGCTACCAGGTCTCCGGCGCGGAGGAGGAGCGCGTCCTCGGGGCGTCCGCGGGATCGGACACCGTGGTGTCATTCCCCCAGGAGGACATCGACATCGTCATGTCCCAGACCGGATGCGACGCGGCCAAGGCCGTGGAGGCCCTTGAGGCCGCCGACGGACAGCCCGCCGAGGCGATCATCAGGATAATGTCGGAGTGATTCGGATGTGTCTGGCCGTACCTGGTAAGATCGTGAGCATCGACGGGGAGATGGGGGACGTGGACTTCGGAGGGGTGACCAGGAAGGCCAACCTCTCGATGGTCGACGCCAATGTGGGGGACTGGGCGGTCGTCCACGCCGGATTCGCCATACAGATAATGGACGAGGAGGACGCCCAGGAGACCATCAGGCTCTGGAACGAGGTCCTCGACAGCGAGTCCACGGAATTCCAATGAAAAACCGCCCCGGCCCCCGGGAGGGCCGGAGCCCCCTCACTTCTTCTTCTGGATCTTGCCGTCCTTCTTCTGGCGGACCACGTTGACCCCCTGGTTGTTGGCGACCTCCTTCGCATAGGCTTCCGCCTCGGCCTTGGTCTTGAACTTCTTCAGCGCCTTCTGCGCGTTCGTCCTCTTGACCTGCCATCCGCCGTCCGGGTGGGGCGAGACGAAGTATGCGTCGTTCTTTGATTTGGCGGTCTCCTGGTCCTGAGGTTTCGCAGAGCAGTCGTTGGCCTTCTTTGTGCATGCCATGAATATCCCGTTAACCGGTAGACACTGAAGACCTTTAAAAAGCAGGGACCAACGGACATGATATCGCCGGGACAGCGTGGCTCTGATGCCTCCGTGCCCGCCTCTGGGCCAGGATCGGCCCCCTTTGCATCACCAGTTTAGAAAGTGTTATATAGTCGACCGATATCCCATGTCTCGGTATGACGGCCATAGCGGCGGGGTCACACCCGGTCCCATCCCGAACCCGGCAGTAAAGTCCGCCCGCGTATCTGTCTGTACTGTATTGCGCAAGCGTACGGGAACTCAGACACGCTGTCAGCCACTTTTCCATCTCCTCTTGCGGCCCTGGGGCCGTTCCACACATCGACGATTTATAGAATGATTGGCATCTTCCCGCGATGATACTGATCAAACTGGGTGGAAGCGTCATCACGGACAAGTCCCAGTACAAGAAATTCGACCGCGAGCAGGCGTCGAGGCTCTGCAGGGAGATCGCCGAGTCAGGGCGCTCCGTGATCGTAGTCCACGGCGCCGGGTCCTTCGGGCACATGCTCGCCAAGAAGTACTCCATCCAGAGGGGACTGCTGGACTTCTCGCAGGTCCCCGCCGCCGCCCAGGTCCACCACGACGCCATGGAGCTGGGCCTGCTCATGACCCAGACCCTCATCGAGAACGGCATCCCCGCGGCGTCCGTCGCCCCCGGGAGCTGCTTCGTCATGGAGGACGGGGAGCTCATCGTGAAGGACGACGAGGCCATCCGCGCCCTCAGCCACATGGGCATCATGCCGGTGACCTTCGGCGACGTGGTCATGGACAGGAGGCGCGGCTTCGGCATATGCTCCGGCGACCAGCTCATGGAGGCCATGGCCAGAATATTCAAGCCTGACAGAGTCGTCTTCGTGTCCGACATCGACGGCCTCTACACCGCGAACCCCAAGACCGACCCGGATGCGGAGCTCATCCCGGAGGTCACAGAGGATGTCATGGACGGCGTGTCGTCGGTCTCCGACGTGGACGACGTCACCGGCGGGGTGCGCAACAAGATGGAGGCCATGCTCCGCATGTGCGGGGAGGGGAGGGACTGCGTGCTGGTCAACGGCACCGTCCCCGGAAGGCTGCTCTCCCTCCTGAAGGGGGAGGAGGTGACCTGCACGGTCGCCAGGAAGTGATCCAATGACACAGATCAGAAACAGGAAGGCGGACCACATCGACATCTGCATGAACGAGAGGACCGCCCCGGGGTACTGCTACTGGGACGACGTGAGGTTCGTCCACAACGCCCTCCCCGAGATCGACGCCGACGACATCGACACCTCCTGCACCCTCTTCGGGAAGAGGCTGGAGTTCCCGCTGGTGGTCACCGCCATAACCGGCGGGTTCCCCGGAGCCGTGAAGATCAACTCCAACATCGCCGAGGCCTGCGCCGAGCTGGGCATAGGCATGGGAGTCGGGAGCGAGAGGGCCGGCGTCACCGGCACCTGCCCCGAGAGCTACTCCGTCATAAAGGAGTTCGACGTCCCCCTGGTCATAGGGAACGTGGGCGCGCCCCAGCTGGTCAGGCAGAGGAGCGAGGACATGTTCGACTCCGAGATGTTCGCCGCGGCCAGGGAGCTCATCGGCGCCGACGTGGTGGCCGTCCACCTCAACTACCTCCAGGAGGTCATCCAGCCCGAGGGCGACACCAACGCCGCGGGCGTGAGGGACGCCATCAGGGCCATGGCCAGGGAGCACCCGGTGATGGTCAAGGAGACCGGCGCCGGCATATCCAGGGAGGTGGCCGACAGCCTCAAAGGCATAGGCGTCCTGGGACTGGACATCGCCGGCATGGGCGGCACCAGCTTCTCCGCCGTCGAGCTCTACAGGGCCATGAAGGCGGGCGACAGCGTGCTCACCAGCATGGGCGAGACCTTCTTCGACTGGGGGATCCCCAGCCCGGTCTCGCTGCACGAGTGCAGGGGATGCGGACTGCCGCTGATCGCCTCCGGCGGCATCCTGGACGGGGTCCACGTGGCGGCGGGCATCGCCATGGGCGCCGACTGCGCCGGCGTCGCCAACGCGGTCCTCAGGGAGGCCAACGAGTCCGCCCAGGCGGTCATCGAGAAACTCACGATAATCAGGGAGGAGCTCAGGGCGGCCATGCTCCTCACGGGGTCCAGGGACCTCGCGGCCCTGTCCAAGGCCAGGCACGTGGTCCTCGGCCAGACCAGACAATGGATTGATGCGCTATGATAGACGCCAAAGAGTATCTGAAGAGGATGTCCGCCCAGCTGGACGGACCGATCAAGAGCTACATCGGTGACGAGGACCCCTCCAACCTCATGGAGGCCTCCAGGCAGTACCCCTACGCCGGGGGCAAGAGGATGCGCCCCGCCATGGCCGTCGCCTGCTGCGGCGCCGTGGGAGGGGACAGGAGCAAGGCCGTGCCCCTGGCCGTCGCCGTGGAGTACATCCACAACTTCACGCTGATCCACGACGACCTGATGGACGAGGACGAGGTCCGCAGGGGGATGCCCACCATCCACATGACCTACGGCATGCCCACCGCCATCCTGGCCGGGGACGCGCTGTTCGCCAAGGCGTTCCAGATCATCTGCGATCTGGACATCCCCGCCGACAGGATGAGGGACGCCCTCAGGTACGTCAGCCAGGCGGTCTGGGACCTGGCCCGCGGACAGCAGATGGACGTCAACAACGAGGGGAAGCTCGTCACCGAGGACGTCTACATAGAGACCATCAGGCTGAAGACCAGCGTCCTCTTCGCCGCCGCGGCCGCGGGCGGGGCCATCATAGGCGGTGCCGACGAGGCCACCGTGAAGGCGATCAACGAGTACGCCATCGAGCTGGGACTGGGGTTCCAGATGTTCGACGACTACCTCGGGGTCGCCGGGGACCCGGCCAAGACCGGGAAGTCCGTGGGCAACGACATCCGCAAGGGCAAGTGCACCTGCATGGTCATCCACGCGCTGAACAACATCGAGGACCCTGCGGAGCTGGAGGAGTTCAGGTCCGTCCTGGGCAACATGGACGCCACCGACGAGCAGTGCGCCCGCGCCAAGGACATCATGGACAGGGCCGGGTCCGTCCAGTACGGCCTGGACCTCGCCAGGAGGAAGGTCGACATCGCCGTCTCCAGGATCGCCGGGCTCCCCGAGTCCGAGGACAAGGAGTTCATGATCGCGCTGGCCAACTACGCCATCGACAGGGATGTCTGAGTCCTCCCTCCGCCATGAGCCAGCCGGAGGGTCGTGATCCGAGGATCGGGATCCCCGCACCGCCCGGAGGGGTGCGGGGGCGACCGGCGGTGCCGGCCGTCGAAAAGGTTTCGCAGGTCGTCGGGGAGGGTTCCGGTCGAAGCCCTCTCAGTCCCTGTTCCTGCGCTCGTAGAACGCCCAGGCCAGGAAGACGGCCGCGGCCACTGCCGCGGCGATCACGGCGATGAGCAGGGTGCGGGTGGATCCGCCGGAGTACACGACCTCGTAGACCTGGGGCACGTAGTCGTCCTCCGGGATGATGACCATGCTTCCGCTGTCGGGTATGGACGCGGCGGCCACTATCGGAAGGTTCTTGGGAGGATCCTCATCGAGATTGATACTCTCAGGGTCGAACGTATGCGGGGAGGTGTATCCTTCCCAGTCGATGGCGGCGGCGGTGTGGCCATCGTAGTTTTTTATGCCATTGCTATCCTCGACCGGATACGCCACGGCGACAATCACGTACCCTATGTCGTCGTTGACCAATGTGTATGTGTTCACGGTCTCGCCTTCGATGACCTTGTACTTTTCATCTCCTTCGGCATCGGGGTCGTAGCGGAGCCAGACATAGCTCAGGGTCGGCGTGTCCGGATCATCGGTATCATCATACGTCGCCACCAGCGTGTTCCCGACCTCCATCTGCCCATTGTCC
>CAYZSQ010000072.1:0-7009 GCA_964479785.1 uncultured Methanomassiliicoccales archaeon | reverse complement strand
GACGCAGAAGCCCCGCGGAGCGGCTTCCGACGGAATCGCCTGGTCATGTCGCAGCGGATCGACGGGTCCGACCCGGGGAGGCCCGTTCAACGCCCTGCGACCTCCGACTCGTCTTCCCAGGTGCGGATCACTGTGCTGAAGATTGGTTCAGAACCAGTTCGGAACTAGTTCCGAACCATTTAATACATCCAACCCCATGATCAGACCGGGGAGTCGATGAACCTCGGAAGCGAGAACGAGACCGTGGAGTTCAAGACGGGAATCGCCCAGCTGGACAAGGGCATACTCGCACTCACGGCCATGCTGAACAGGCACCAGCACGGGACATTGTACATCGGAGTGGACGACAGCGGCGAAGTCGTCGGGATGGACATCGGGCCGAAGACCCTGGAGAGAATCAGGAACAGGATCCGCGACCTGATTAGACCGCAGGTGGTCCCCGACATCTCTATCCTGACGACCGAGGACGGGAGGAAGTACGTATCGGTCGATGTGTCCGGATACGACATCCCCTACTCATGCGACGGAAGGTACTACATCAGGAACGTCTCCTCGAACGAATCCGCCGGACCGGAGGTTCTGGTCAGACTGGTCATGTCCAGGGGCATCGACCCCCTGAAGGGCCAGACATCCGATGTGCAGGGACTCACCTTCGAGGCGCTCTTCGGCATCATGGTCGCCCGCGGACTTCACCCCCGCAACGATGACGGCTTCTACAGGAGCCATGGCATGAAGGACGGGAAGGGGATGTTCAACCTGACGGCGTACCTCCTATCGGACCAGTTCGCCACCCCTATTCAAGTGGTGCGCTTCAACGGGAGGGACCGCACGGCCGTGTCGTCCCGCACGGATTTCGGAGGACGGAGCCTCGCGGCATCCACCAGGGCCGTCCTGGAGCACATCGCCTCGTACATGGTGACGGACGTCGACATGTCCGATGGCGAAAGGAGGGAGAGGGACCTGTTCGACTTCGACGCCTTCAGAGAGGCGTGGGTGAACGCCTGCGTCCACAACTCCTGGAGGTCGATGATCCCGCCGTCCGTGATGATGTTCGACGACAGGATCGAGGTCGTGTCCTACGGCGGCATACCGTTCCCGTCATCCCTGGAGGACTTCTTCCGCGGGGACAGCCGCCCCGTGAACGGGTCCCTGTTCGAACTGTTCACCCTCGCCGGTCTGACGGAGCAGAGCGGCCACGGCGTCCCCACCATCGTCGGAAGGTACGGGCGCGAGGCGTTCCACATAACGGACTCCGGTGTGACCGTGACCATCCCGTTCTCCTTCGAACCCGACTACATCAAGGCCAGGAAGGAGGGCGAGAGGCGCAGGACGGGGCTGGATCCGCAACTGGCCAGAGTGCTGGACCGCCTGGCGGCGGATCCGGACGCCAAACTGTCCGATGTCGCCTCCGGGACGGGCATGTCCCTGTCATCCGTGAAGAAGGCGGTGTCCCGCCTGAAGTCCGAGGGACTGCTGAGGAACGACGGGACAAACAGGAACAGCAGATGGGTCGTCCTCTGAGAGGGATGGGGTAGAAGGTCCGGCCGGGGACCCCGACCGGTCGATGTTTCGTGACTCACTTCGTGATGTCGTCGATGGTCTCCTGGATCCTGTCCCGGAGCTTGGACTTGCCCTTCCTCGACTTCGACCCTGCGGAAGAATCGAGCTTCAGCAGGAGCTCCCTCTCCTCCTCGGAGACCCTCTTCGGCACGTCGACCGCGACCCTGACCATAAGGTCGCCGCGGCTGGACGAGTTGGTCCTGGGCAGCCCCTTGCCCGGGATCCTGAGCACGGTGCCCACGTCGGTCCCGGCGGGGATCTTCAGCTGGACCTTGTCGCCCTCCAGGGTGCTGACTATCTCCTCCCCGCCCAGCACCAGCTTGGGATAGGTGGTGGTTATGCCGGTCCAGAGGTTCGCGCCGTCGCGGTCGAAGACCTTGTCCTGCTTGACGTGGACGACCACGAACAGGTCCCCGGCGGGTCCGCCGTTGTAGCCCGCGTTCCCGGCGCCGGCCACCCTGAGCCTCATGCCCTCCTCCATCCCCTTGGGGATGTTCAGGTCGATGTGGGCGTCCTTGGACACCCTTCCGGCCCCGCGGCAGTGCGGGCAGCGCTCCTGGTAGCTCCTGCCGGTGCCGCGGCAGTCGGGGCAGTCGCTGACCGTGACCATCTGTCCGAACATGCTCTGGCGGACGGCCTGGACCTGTCCGGACCCGCCGCACTTGGCGCAGGTGGAGACCTTGCCGTCCCTGCCCCCGGTCCCCTTGCAGGGCTCGCAGGCCACGGTGCGGGGCACGTCGAGGTTGACCTTCTTCCCCTCGAGCACGTCCTTCAGGGTGATCTCCAGGTCGTATCTCAGGGACTCCCCCTGCTGGGGGGAGTTGCGGGAGCGTCCGCGGCCCCTTCCGCCGCCGAACATGCTCCCGAATATGTCCCCGAAGATGTCGCTGATGTCGTCCGCCCTGGTGAAGTCGTCCCAGGTGAAGCCGTCCTGGCCGAACTGCTGCCTCACCCCGTCGTGGCCGTACTGGTCGTACAGCTTCCTCTTGTCGGGGTCCGACAGCACCTCGTAGGCCTCGGACAGCTCCTTGAACTTGGCCTCGGCGACGTCCTTGGGTTCGGTGGAGACGTCGGGGTGGTACTTCTTCGCCAGGCCGCGGTAGGCCTTCTTGATCTCGTCCTCGGAGGCGGTTTTCTCCACCCCGAGGATCTCGTAGTAGTCCCTCGGCATCTCCCCTCACCCTCACTCGTCGTCGACGATCTTGTAGTCGGCGTCCACGTAGTCGCCGGAGCCGGCGCTCTCCTGGGATGCCTGACCGGTGTCGCCGGCGGACTGCTGGGCCCCGGCCTGCTGCTTGGCGGCGTCCTGGTAGATCCTCTGGGAGATGGGCTCCATGGCCTTCATGAGGGCGTCCATCTTGGACTTGATCTCGTCCGCGCTGTCGCCCTTGTTGGCGGCCTCCAGGTCGGAGATGGCCTGCTCGATGGACATCCTCTCCTCCTGGCTCACCTTGTCGCCCAGCTCGTCCAGGGACTTCCTGACGCTGTATATCGCGGTCTCGGCCTGGTTGTGCATCTCCACCAGCTCCATCTTCTTCTTGTCGGCGTCGGCGAACCTCTCGGCCTGCTTGACCAGCTCGTCGATCTCCTCCTTGCTGAGCTTGTTGGAGCTGGCGATGGTGATCTTCTGCTCCTTGCCGGTGCCCAGGTCCTTGGCGGAGACGTTGATGATGCCGTTGGCGTCGATGTCGAAGGTGACCTCGATCTGGGGCACGCCCCTCCTTGCCGGGGGTATGCCGTCCAGGACGAACTTGCCCAGGCTGGTGTTGTCGGCCGCCATCGGCCTCTCGCCCTGGACCACGTTGATCTCCACCGAGGGCTGGTTGTCCACCGCGGTGGAGAACACCTGGCTCTTCTTGGTGGGGATGGTGGTGTTCCTGTCGATCAGCTTGGTGGCCACGCCGCCCAGGGTCTCGATGCCCAGGGACAGGGGGGTGACGTCCAGGAGCAGCACGTCCTTGACCTCCCCGGACAGGACGGCCCCCTGGATGGAGGCGCCCATGGACACGCACTCCATGGGGTCGATGCCGCGCTGGATCTTGGGTCCCGCGATGCTCTCCACGAAGTTCTGCACTATGGGCATCCTGGTGGGTCCCCCGACCATGATGATCTTGTCTATCTTGTCGGAGTTCAGGTGGGCGTCGGACATGGCCTGCTCGATGGGGCCCCTGCACTTGGTGACGATGGGCTCCACCAGCTCCTCCAGCTTGGCGCGGGTGACGGTCTGGATGAGGTGCTTGGGTCCGGAGGCGTCGGAGGAGATGAACGGGAGGTTGATCTCGGTCTGCATGGTGGTGGACAGCTCGATCTTGGCCTTCTCGCAGGCCTCCCTGACCCTCCAGAACGCCATGTTGTCCTGGGCCAGGTCGATGCCGGTCTCCTTCTGGAACTCGCCGATGACGTACCTGGTGAGGGTCTCGTCCATGTCGGACCCGCCCAGCTGGGTGTCCCCGGAGGTGGAGAGCACCTGGAAGACCCCGTCGCTGAAGTCCATGATGGTCACGTCCAGGGTGCCTCCCCCGAGGTCGAACACCATGATCTTCTGCTCCACGTCGGACTTGTCCAGACCGTAGGCCAGGGCGGCGGCGGTGGGCTCGTTGATGATCCTCACCACCTCCAGCCCGGCGATGGCGCCGGCGTCCTTGGTGGCCTGCCTCTGGTTGTCGTTGAAGTAGGCGGGGACGGTGATGACCGCCTTGTCCACGGGCTCGCCGAGGTAGGACTCGGCGTCCTTCTTGATCTTCTGCAGGATGAAGGCGGAGATCTGCTGGGGGGTGTACTCCTTCCCCAGGGCGCTGACCTTCTCGCTGGACCCCATCTTCCTCTTGACGTTCTTGATGGTCCCGTCGGGGTTGGTCACGGCCTGCCTCCTGGCGGGCTCCCCCACGAGGAGCTGGCCGTCATTCGTGAACGCGACGTATGAGGGGAACGATTTCCCCCCGACGCTGGTTCCCTCCGCGCTGGGGATCATGGTGGGCCTGCCGCCCTCCATGACGGACGCTGCGGAGTTGCTGGTACCCAAATCGATTCCGATTATCCTTGACATGTTTCCTCACCTTCGTTCTCTTCTTCCTTCTCTGCGCTCTCTTCTCTCTCAGTTCTCTTTGTGACAATGACTTTCGCGTACCTGAGCACCTTGCCGTTGAGGGTGTATCCCTTCTGGAAGACCTCCCTCACCAGGCCGTCCTCCTCCCCCTCCACGGTGCACAGGGCCTCGTGCAGGTCGGGATCGAACCTGCCCTCCGCGGGGATCTCCTCCAGGCCGTTGGACTCCAGAACCTTCATCAGGTTGGAGCGGACCCCTCTGATCCCCTTCACGAACTCGGTCTCCTCGCCGGCGTGCTCCAGCGCGCGGTCCAGGTCATCGACGACCGTCAGGAGGTCGCCCACGATCGAGGAGCAGGCGTACCTCCTGAACTCCTCGTTCTCGCGCTGTGTCCTCTTGCGGAAGTTGTCGAAGTCCGCCTGGAGCCTGCGTGCCATGTCCAGGTACTTCTCCGCCTCGGCCTTGGCCTCGGCCAGCTCCGCCGCGGCCTCCTCTGATCCGGTGGCCTGCTTCTTTTCAGACTTATCAGTCATGGGCTCATCTCTTAGTCGTTCGATAACAGGTTGATGGGGGGCGGGGAGCCCCCCGGTTTGTTCGGAACTTCACTCGTCCATTCCGGGAGGCATCCCGCCCTCGCCCACCTGGGGCGTGGGGCTGGCCTTGGATGCGATGACGTCGTCGATCCTGAGGATCATGACCGCGGCGTCGGTGGCGGAGTTGATGGCCTGCTTGCCGATCCTGTAGGGCTCGATGACATTCAGGTTCATCATGTCCTCGATCTTGCCGGTGTAGGGGTTCAGACCGGCGTAGATCTTGCCCTCCTTGTGGGCCTTCCTCATCTGGATGAGGATGTCGATGGGATCGAGACCGGCGTTCTCGGCCAGGGTTCCGGGGATGGACTCCATGGCGGAGGCGAAGGCCTCGATGGCGATCTGCTCCCTTCCTCCGACGGAGGCGGCGTAGTCGCGGAGCTGCATGGCGATCTCCATGGCGGTGGATCCTCCGCCGGTGACCATCATGCCGTCCTCGATGGCGACCTTGACGACGGACCAGGCGTCCACCAGGGACCTCTCGACCTCGTCGGCCACGTGGTTGGTCCCGCCGCGGACGAGCACGGAGACGGTCTTGGGCTCCTTGACGCCCATGATGAAGGTCATCTCCTCGTCCTCGATCTTCCTGAGCTCGACGGTGTCGGCGTATCCGAGGTCGGACTCGTCGATCTCGGCGATCTTGTTGACGATGTTGGCGCCGGTGGACCTTCCGAGCCTCTCCATGTCGGACTTCTTGACGCGCCTGCAGGCGTAGATGCCCTCCTTGGCGAAGAAGTGCTGGGCCAGGTCGTCGATGCCCTTCTGGCAGAAGACGACGTTGGCTCCGGAGGCCTTGACCTTCATGACCATGTCCTTCAGCATCCTCTCCTCCTCGGCGATGAACTGGGACAGCTGGTTGGGGTCGGTGATCTGGATCTTGGCGTCGATCTCGGTCTTCTTGACCTCGAAGGGGGCGTCGATCAGGGCGATCTTGGCTCCCTCGACCCTCCTGGGCATGTTCTGCTGGACGGGCTCCTTGTCGATGATGAGTCCCTTCACGATGTAGGACTCCTCCATCTTGGCGCCGGCCTTCTTGACGGTCTGGATGTTCTTGAGGTCCACGGTGTACTTCCCGTCCTTGTCCTTGTCCACGACGGTCTTGACGGCGTCGACGACCATGTCGGCGAAGAGCACCTTGGCGTTGTTGACCTGCTTGGAGATCATCGCGGTCTGGGCGATGAGCTTGAGAAGGTCGTCGTCCTTGATGGTGACCTTCTTGGCCACGTTCTTGAGGACCTCCTGGGCCTTGTCGTTGGCGAGCCTGTACCCGCTGGCGATGATGGTGGGGTGGACGTTGGCGTCGATCAGGTCGGTGGCCTTCTTGAGGAGCTCCCCGGCGAGGATGACGCTGGTGGTCGTGCCGTCCCCTACCTCGGCGTCCTGGGTCTTGGCGACCTCGACGAGCATCTTGGCGGCGGGGTGCTGCACGTCCATCTCCTTGAGGATGGTCACACCGTCGTTGGTGATGACCACGTCGCCCACGGAGTCCACGAGCATCTTGTCCATGCCCCTGGGGCCGAGGCTGCTCCTGACGGCGTCGGAGATGGCCCTGGCGGCCGAGATGTTGTTGAACTGAGCGTCTTTGCCTTTCTCTCTCTTGGTTCCTTCCCTGAGGATGATGACGGGGGCGTTGCCCATACCCATACTTCTTACCTCCAAATATTCCTAGATTGGAATGCTGAGCGGGATTATGTTAGAACTTCTATATAAACATAACCAGTATCGTTCCCATGAACCCCGGAAGCGGCGGGACCCGGGACCTGGTGGCCCTGCCGGGATTCGAACCCGAGTTGTTGGTTCCGAAGGCCAACAG
>CAYZSQ010000071.1:0-7021 GCA_964479785.1 uncultured Methanomassiliicoccales archaeon | reverse complement strand
GCGGGCGTTGGGTGATCGTCGGCGGTCCGAACACCCTATAAATAGCGGGGTCACATCCACTCGCCCATGGCAGTCATCAGAGACTCCGGCACCATATCCGTGGCCGACGGCACCGCCACCGTCCACGGCTGGGTGCAGGACATCAGGAACCTCGGGGGGATATCCTTCCTCACCCTCCGCGACAGGCACGGCACCCTCCAGGTCACCATGCCCAAGAAGAAGATCGACCCGGAGCTCTTCGAGACCCTCACCAGGCTCCCCAGGGAGTCGGTGGTGTCGATCACCGGCGAGGTCAAGGAGAGCAACCAGACCGCACTGGGCCTGGAGCTGATCCCCGCCTCCGCCGAGGTCATCGGGGAGGCAGCCGTGCCCCTGCCCATGGGCGTCGTCGACAAGGTCAACGTCGAGATGGACACCCGCCTCAACCACAGGTTCATGGACCTGCGCAAGCCGGAGATCAAGGCCATCTTCGAGCTGAAGTCCATCATGGTCGACCTGATCGAGGAGGCCGTCAGGGAACTCGGCTTCACCCGCGTGTACACCCCCAAGATCGGAGCCGCCGGAGCGGAGGGCGGAGCGGAGCTGTTCAGGGTCCAGTACTTCGACAGGCCAGCCTATCTAGCCCAGTCCCCCCAGCTCTACAAGCAGATACTCATGTCCACCGGCCTGGACAGGGTCTACGAGCTGGGCCCCGCCTTCAGGGCGGAGCAGTCCAACACCAACCGCCACGTCACCGAGTTCATCTCCTTCGACGGCGAGATGTCCTGGATCGGCGGCCAGGAGGACGTGATGAGGACGATCGAGGCCATCGTGGACCACGTGCTCACCGGCCTGAGGGAGAGGGGCGCCAGGCAGCTGGAGGTCCTCGGGAAGGAGATCGACGTCCCCGCCAGGCCCTACCCGATACTCACCTACTCCGAGTGCCTCGAGATAGTCAACGCCGCCGGCCTCGGCCTGAAGGAGGGCGACGACCTGGGCACCGAGGGCGAGAAGATCGTCGGGGAGGCCATGGCCGCCAAGGGCGTGGACCTCTACTTCATCGCCGAGTACCCCGAGGAGGCGAAGCCGTTCTACATCATGGAGAAGGACGGCACCCCCTACTCCTACAGCTTCGACCTGGACTACCGCGGCCAGGAGGTCTCCTCCGGCGGCCAGAGGGAGCACAGGTACGACGTGCTGGTGGAGAGGATGAGGAAGAAGGGCCTGGACCCGGAGGACTTCGGGTTCTACCTGGAGGCCTTCAGGTACGGCATGCCGCCCCACGGGGGGTGGGGGATCGGCATCGAGAGGCTCCTCGTGAAGATGCTGGACCTGCCCAACATCAGGGAGGCCATCCTTTTCCCCAGGGACCCCAGCAGGCTGGAGCCCTGAATCTCGGTCCAGGGCGGGGCCGATTGGAGGTCCTCCCCCCCCTGGGCCCATACTATATGCCCCGCGTCCGAGTGTCGGACGCACGGGTCCGCTTCTGCATATAGGGAATGATTGGCAGATCGCTTCGACCGCCTGTCGATGTCCCCCAGCATATTAATGGCCGATCTCACCGTGTGGGGGTTGGTCAGACTGTACTTCACCTCCTTCCCTTCTCTGGATGATTCCACTAGTCCCGAATCCTTCAACACCCTCAGGGCATGGGATACCATCGACTGGGAGGCACCGACCGTGATGGCTATCTGGGAAACGCTCATCCTCCCGCTGTACAGCGAGTGAATGATGTCCAGTCTGGTCCTATCGGACAGTGCCTTTATCACTGCCAGCTCTCCCGTCCAGGAGTCCCTGATCGATTCCCTCACATGCTCGAGCATGGAGTCGTCCACTGGTCTCCGGAACATCTCCTCCTCGTAGGGGCTCAGGTCGTCGAAGGGCTTCCTTGCCACGACCATGAAGCTGTGGGGAAGCTTCATGAACCCGTTCTCAGTGAGCACCGAGTAGGAGTAAGTGTCCAAGGATCTGACCCTGATATCGGTCATCCCCAGTCCGAGCAGTGTGGACACATCCCAGGTGGGTCTCCTTACCTTGGGGAGCGGGAGCTCTTGGGCCAGATCCCGTATGATGTTCAGATCAACCCCGTCGATGTTGGTCTTTGCATGCAGGTTGTTGTCCGCCCCGTTCTTCCTGTCCAGGTACTCCTTGCGGCGACGGTAGTCTTCGTCGAATATGTCCAGGTAGTGGTTGCCGTCTATGATGACCAGATGGCCTCCCGGTCTGAGGAGTTCCATCCATTTGCTGTAGACGCCGACCGGATCCTCCGTGCACCAGATGACGCTCTTGGCTATGATCATGTCCAGGGACGCCCTTGGGATGCTCGGGTCCTTTACGTCCTCCACGCGGAATTCTATCGATAATCCTAGGTCTTTGGAGTTCCGTCTTGCCAGGTCGATCATCCTCTCCGACAGATCCAGGCCCACTACGTCGTGCCCCATCTCGGCCAGCCATATCGCCATGAGGCCTGCACCAGTTCCCATGTCGGCTATCTTCATCCTTTGGTCCAGATTGACAATGCGACCGATGGTGTCTATGATGTGAACGTCCTGTTTGAGTGCGAGGCGGGTCGCCAGGCTGTATCCCGGCGCCCGCATGTTCCAGTAGCCGATGATCCTGGTCTTCAGGTCAGAGGTTGCACTTGGAATCATCATCCAATATCAGTAATATGTAGTCATATACTAATGCTCTGAAATGGGAAAACATCTCCGTCATTCTCGCCATTCGTATGAATGACATTTCATATCTGGCCGTTTTCAGCCATTTCGTTTAAATATGGAGTAACAGGAATGCCTCCATGTTGGTATATACATCCAACTAGGGTTAATCCCCGGAGGTAATCATGAACAGCATGCAGGTGGGTGCAGTGGCGGTATCTCTGATCGTCGTAATCGCGGGTATAGGAATCTACTTGGCGATGGGCGGCGGCAGTACCGACGAACCATCCTACGGATTGAGCGAGAATATAGATGGGCGTCTGGTGGTCTTTGGAAATGCCAACAATGACGATTACATCGACGAAAGGGACGTTGAGGCCGTACAAGCGATCATAGACGGCGAACAGGAAGCGATCTACTTCGAATGCACTCTTACGTATGGTGGAAATACCGTAGAAAGAACTTTGGCCGATGCGAACTGCGACGGGGTCGTGGATGAGACCGATCTCGAGCTCATCAAGCGTATGGTCGATCGTGAAGAGGGGATGACCATCTACTTCTACGATGTGGACGGGGTGGTGGCATCGTGCACGTACCCGATAACCACAGTGGCAATAGGATACAAGAGCAACTACGAGGCCGTGCTGATATGCGATGCGGTGGACAGGACCCTGTACATCTGCAATCAGGTCGCCGATGGCGGTGCCTACAGCCAGTGGTACTCGATGTTCAGCGATGCACAGAGCATCGGAAGCAGGTTCACTCCCGACTACGAAGTGTTCGTTCAGGAGGGTAACGAGCTTCCGAGCGCATTCATCACTGGAACCAGGGCCTGGTTCGATGCCAATATGGAGACTACTCTGGCGCCGTTGGGAGTGGATGTGGTCCGTCTTCCCTTCTATGAGGACAACATAACCGTGTCGGCAGTGATCACCCTCGGATATCTGATGCAGTGCGAGGATGCAGCATACGATTATGCCGAGATGGCGGATTCGGTCCTGCAGACCATACAGGACGCCATAGCGGACATACCCTTTGACGAGAGGCCGCTTGTTTTCGCATCGTATTCGGGAACGAGCATCTCCAACATGCACGGAGGGGTCCAGGAGTTCGTCTACGCCGCTGGCGGGAGGACCGCGTTGGACATAGGATACCAGGGCGGGACATCCATCGATGGAGAGGGCATCATCACGATGGATCCGGATTTCATCACATTCAGTGTGTACTACGGGTTCTTGGAGTCGTATGACACGTTGGAGAGCACCAAGGAGTACGTCTACAACATGCTCATGAACACAGCAGGGAGCTATCTCAGCGTGGTGGAGATGACCGAGGCCTATCAAAATGGGAACGTCTACATCTTCGGCCAAGGTATGTTCATGGGACCTTTGAGCTACATACCGATCGCATACATGGCCAACATCCTGTATCCGGACCTGTTCGATTTCGACGTGGATGCCCTATTCGCAGAGTATCTGGAGAAGTATCATCCGGAATACTCCGTGGAGGACTTTGAGGGACTGTGCTACTACAACATGTCGGAAGTCTTGGAGTACTATGCCTGAGAGACAAGAGTTTCGGACGGAGCATCACCTACAAGTTGAGAGCGGGATGCTGGTAGACGAGATCCGGAGATATTGGGACCTTCGCAGCAACGGCTTCTCGGAGTCCGTCTTGCATGAGTTTTCCATCGGGGGCAGTGAACCGTGCAGGTCTTTGGTGGATGAGATGGGGATGGTTCCGGGAGAGCACGTGCTGGATGTGGGGTGCGGACCAGGGTATTTCGCGCTGGCACTCGGTACCAAGGGGTTCCGCGTCACCGGCATCGACGTGTCCGAGGCAATGATAAGCAGAGGTGTGACCAATGCTGCCGAGGCGAAGGTGAGTGCGGTCTTTCGTGTGATGGATGCTCAAAACCTCGGATTCGACGATGGCAGTTTCGATCACATTGTAACCAGGAACGTCCTATGGAACCTGACAGACCCCGAGAGGGCCTATCGCGAGATGATGAGAGTCCTCCGCCCCGGAGGGCGCATCGGCATACTGGACGGCAATTTCTATCTCGAAGGCAGGAAGCCGATGCCGAGGGAGGAGGGACTGTGCGGAGACGACTTCCACCAGCGTTTCAACAAGGACGGAGTGGACATGTCGGTCATCGGCGAGCTGGCCAAAAGCCTCCCACTGTCCAAACTGGAGCGCCCGGCATGGGACGTCGGGGTCCTGAGCAGGATGCAGGAATGCGAAAGCATCTCGGTCAGGCCTCTGGGGCCCAGGGATGGGACGTCGGCGATCGGAGCGTTCATGATAGTGGCCACGAAGGTGAGAGGATGAGGAAAAAGGTCATCGTCACGGGCGAGGGGACCTCGGCATCCAGCATGGAGGCGGAGTACAACAGTTACACGTACCGCAAGGTGCTGTTCATAGTCTTGTGCATCCTCTTGATGTTCATCGTCACCGGTATCGCGTCCACCGTCGGTTCGTCGGGAATCTCGTTCATCGATGTGTATCGGGACATCTGGTACCATTTCGTCGATCCCAGCAAGGTGGATCCAACGACGGACTGGATCGTGTTCACGGTCCGTCTGCCGCGCATAGCGACCGGTCTGGTCGCAGGCATGTCTCTTGGCGTGGCCGGCGCGGCCATGCAGAGCATGCTGAAGAACCCTCTGGCGGACCCGTACACCACCGGGATATCGTCAGGTGCGTCCTTCGGTGCGACGCTGGCGATCGCCATGGGGTTCAGTGTGGCCAACATAGGCGGGACCGCAGGTCTGATCATAACGGCCTTCACGTTCTCGCTCATCCCTGCGGCGGTCATTATCCTGGTGTCATCGCTCAGGACCACATCGGCGGCGACGATGATCCTGGCCGGAATCGCGGTCATGTATCTGTTCAACGCCTGCACCACCATCATCCAACTGGGGGTGTCGGACAGCACGCTGTCGGCCGTGTACCGCTGGTCCATCGGAGATCTGAGCGACGCCACCTGGACATCCTTCGGGGTCATCACGGTGTCCACCGTCGTAGGTACGGCGATACTCATGGCGATGTCCAAGAAGTTGAACATCCTCATCACCGGAGATAAAAGTGCGACGGCACTGGGTCTGAACGCCCATAGGCTGAGGATAATCCTGCTGATCGTCATTTCGCTGATGGCCGCATCCGTGGTATGCTTCACAGGAATCATAGGGTTCATCGGACTGGTGGCCCCTCACATCGTCAGGATATTCATCGGGTCGGACAACCGCTTCCTCATACCGGCATCCGCGGCGTTCGGCGCGGTCCTGCTCATGGTCGCGGACGTGGTCTCCAGAGTGGTGATCGCTCCGACGTTCCTGCCGGTGGGGGTCATCACAGCGTTCATCGGCTGTCCGCTGTTCCTGTACCTGCTGATCAGGCAGAGGAGGTCCATGTGGTGATATCATGGAGGTAGACATCAGCGATCTGCAATACGAGTACGACACCGGAGTGCCGGTGCTCAAGGGTGTGAGCTACGACTTCGACACGCCGGAGTTCATCTGCATCATGGGGCCGAACGGAGTCGGGAAGTCCACAATGATTCACTGCATGAACAAGATCCTGAAGCCCAGCGGGGGCAGTGTCCTGATAGACGGGAAGGATATCTCCGATATCAAGCTGAAGGACCTGGCCAAGGAGATGGGATACGTGCCTGCATCGTCGGAGGACTCGTTCCCCCTCAAGGTGGTGGACACGGTCATGGTCGGGCTCCAAAATGACTACAAGTTCGGGACGTCCTCGGAAGACCTCCAGAAGGTCTACGACGTCCTCCGCCTGATGAACATAGAGCATCTGGCCATGCGCAACTTCGACGAGCTGTCGGCTGGGCAGCACCAGAAGGTTATGCTGGCCAGGGGGCTGGTCAAGTCGCCGCCCATGGTGCTCCTCGACGAGCCAACATCCAACCTGGATATCAGGCACCAGTTGGAGGTAACCAAGGTCCTGAGCCGTCTTCCAAGTGAGAAGGGGATGACCGTGATCATGATCAGCCACGACATCAACATCACTGCGAAGTACGCCGACAGGATCATCCTGCTCCACAAGGGGGAGGTGTTCGCTGTCGGAACGCCCATGGAGGTCCTCACCGCGGAGAATCTTCGTGTGGTGTACGGGGTCGAGGCAGAGGTCATAGAGAGGGAGGGCCGTCCGCACATCATCCTGGTGGATTCCGTCCCCGAGGAGAAGATCTGAGGGGACGCCGTAACCTATTCGCCCTCTCCAAAGGAGGCAAACACCCCTAATCCGCGGTCGATCCGCGGAACCACACCTCCGGGCCTGCGGAGTCCAGGTGATCAACCGCGGTCAACTGGGGCCCCAGCAGGCTGGAGCCCTGAACATGGAAACACGGGGGGCATCCCCCATCCTTC
>CAYZSQ010000070.1:0-7062 GCA_964479785.1 uncultured Methanomassiliicoccales archaeon | reverse complement strand
GCCTCTACCATGCCAAGGTAACGATCTTCCAACTGATCTACCTGCCCAGCAAAATCGCTGATATGTTGGTCATACTTATAGATTCGCATTCCGATCCGCCATGATGCCCCCGTGACGGCCCCAATCGGATGTTGATTTTTTAAGCGCGACCAGGATGTGGGTTCATGGACAGGACCTCCGTCGGGATCGCCGCCGTGCTGGTGATTGTCTGCGTCATGGGCACGGTCACCACGTACCTCATCGGGAGCCTCATGGTCGAGGACCGGGATCCGCTGGAGTACATCGTGTCCGGCACCGGGCCCGACGGATCCGACTGCACGGGCACTGCGGTGTGCACCGACACCGGCGAGTCCGCGGCCATGCCGGTCCTCGAGTTCTCGTTCCGGGTGTCCTACGGCGACGTCGAGGACTCCTTCAGGTTCTACCTGTTCCTGGACGCCGACGGCCTGCCGGTGGACGGTCTGTACACCTTCGATGGCACAGGGGAGCTCGGAGGGGAAGGGGTGGACGTGTGGAGGTCCATCAGCGATCCCGACGTCGCGTTCCTCATCACCGCGTCCGGGGACGTCCTGGGCGTGGAGTACACCGGCAATGGATACGACATCCTCGCTCAGGCGACCCCGTAATCCAGGAAGAAGTCCTCGATGTCCAGGTCCTGCCAGTAGTCCGACGAGGCGAACAGCTCGAAGTACTCGTAGAACAGCTCCACGTAGTCCAACCCTATGGTTTCGGCCACGTCCGGGTACATGACGCACATGTAGAACGCCATCTCGACCACATAGAGCGGGCTGTTGCCCATCTCCCTGGCCATCCCCAGCAGATGGATCTCCGCCGTCGAGGAGGACAGCATCTCCGCGTCCGCCTCGAGGCACTCCGCCAGGTCGTACTGCCCCCTCATGCCGTCGTGCTCGTTGTCCACGTAGTATATCCGGCCGTCCCTCTGGTACTGGCGCACCAGCGTCAGGATCTGCTCCAGGTTGAGGTCGTTGTAGTTGCTCGGCAGGAGCTGGGATTCGTGCTGGCCCACCGCGTACACCCCGACCCACTCGGCGTGGATGTTGTTGGTGTTGTCCAGGCCGGTGATGCTGTAGGTCCCGCTGGAGTTGCCGTCGAAGGAGCGGGCCATGATCATGGCCTCCATCTCGTCCTCGGGGATCAGGGAGGCGGCCTCCGTCATGATTCCGAGCAGGGTGTCGTGCCATTCCAGGTAGCTGTACGTCTTCTCCAGGTCCCCCTGCAGCAGGAACGCGAACATCAGGATGGCGCGGTCGATGTGCTCGTTCGGGAGGTCCACCCCGCTGTTGTCCGCGGTGGAGACGAACATGACGTCCACGCCGGCGGGGTTCAGGCTGGACGGGGACCTCTGGTCCGCGGCGGCGTCGCAGTAGCCCACGACGTACACGTCCACCCCCGCGGCTATGATCTTCTCGTAGTCGGGGCTCTCGGTGGTGCCGTAGGACCCCGCTTCCGCGAAGGAGTCGCTCATGACGTACCAATACAAGTGGATGGTGTCGTCCACCAGGACCACCTTGTCCGTCAGTCCCGTGAGGTCCGCCACGTACGCTCCGCTGCAGTACCCTATGGCGATGGTCTCCACCGGCCAGGACACCTTGGCGATGCGGTAGTAGTTGTCGATGTAGTACACGTCCATCTCGTCGGAGGCTATGATCCTCCTCAGGTACTCGATGTCGTCCACGTCGACCACGCCGTCGCAGTTGGCGTCCGAGAGCACCGTGACCGGGTTCTCCCCGGCTATGACGCCAGCGAGGTACTCCAGGTCCTCCTCGTCGATGCGGTCGTCCTCGTTGGCGTTGCCGTAGACCCAGAGCCTGGAATCCTCGCTCGGGAAGCCGTCCTCGTCGAGCTGCGTCCCCACCAGCAGGCCGGAGCCGTCCTCCCCCTGCACATGGAACCTCTCGTTGTACGACCTGACGCAGATGAGCGCGGCGGACAGCACGATGACGATGACGACGGCTGCGACCAGTGCGCGGCGGGTGTTCACACGAACCCCTCCGTCAGCAGGACGATGTGCGGCCTGCCATCGACGTCCACCACCCTGGACTCCACGCCGTACACCCGGCGGATGTTGTCCTCGGTCATCACTTCCCAGGGGCTGCCGTCGGCGAGGACGGTCCCCTCGGAGACCATGATCACCCTGTCGGCGAAGGCCGAGGTCAGGTTGAGGTCGTGGCACACCATGAGGACGAGCACCCCGCGCTCGGCGGCGTACCTCCTCAGGAACGACATGACCTCCATCTGGTGCCTGGCGTCCAGGTTGGACGTGGGCTCGTCCAGGACCAGCACCCTCGGGCACTGGGCCAGCCCCCTGGCGATCAGCACCTTCTGCATCTGGCCGGAGCTCAGCTCCCAGACGTCCCTCCCGGACAGGGGCTGCAGGTCCAGCGCGTCGAGGGCGGCGTCGGCGATGTCCAGGTCCTCGTCGGAGGTGGCCCAGGGCGAGAACGGGAACCTGCCCATCAGGACAGCCTCGGCGACGGTGGAGCGGAACACGCTCTCCATCCTGTTCGGCACGAAGGCCATCACCCTGGCCAGTTCCATGAGGCCCATCGAGCGCACGTCTGCACCATCAATCTCTACCGTACCTTCATCAGGCTTCAGGATGCGGTTGATGCACTTGACCATGGTCGTCTTCCCGACACCGTTGGGGCCGATGACGCAGACCAGCTCGGGACGGTCCAGGGTGAAGGTGACGTCCCTCAGCAGGGGCTCCGGCCCGTAGGAGAACCCCAGCCCGTTCACGTCGAGGCGGGTCACGACCACGCCTCCTTCCTGGTCCTGAGGATGAGGAACATGAACAGCGGGCCGCCGATGCATGCGGTGATGACCCCGGCCGGCAGGATCATGTCGGTGACCACCCTGGAGGCGAGGTCGGCCAGCAGCAGGAGCAGCGACCCGAACACGCCGGCGGCGGGGATCAGGTACTTGTTGTCCGACCCCACGAATATCCTGGCCACGTGCGGGGCCACCAGGCCCACGAATCCGATCACCCCGGTGAAGCTCACCACCGTGGCGGCGACCACCGCCACGAGCATCAGTGTCAGCAGCCTCTCGGCGTCCACGTTCACGCCCATGGTGCGGGCGCTCTCGTCGCCGGTGCCCATGACGTTGAGCCTGTTGGCCATCAGCTGGAGGACGAGCGCCCCGGCGACGGTGACCGCGATGATTATCCAGAGGTTGTCGTAGGAGATGTCCTCCAGCGTGCCCACCATCCACTTGTACACGACGGAGAGGTCGTCCGGGTCGGCTATGATCATGAACAGCTGGGTCAGTGCGTTGAATAGGTACATCAGCGACGTCCCGCAGAGGATCATCATCGTCGCGGTGGCACGCCTGAACCTGCTCATGAACAGGATGACGACCGTGGGGACCATGGCGAAGACGAAGGCGTTGACCACCACCCCTCCCCCGGAGACGACCTCGATCCCCAGGATCAGCGCGATGGCCGCGCCGAACCCCGCGCCGGACGATATCCCCATGGTGTAGGGGTCCGCCAGGGGGTTCTTCAGCAGGCTCTGCATCGCCGTCCCGCAGACGGCCAGCGCGAACCCGCAGACTATCGCCCCGATGATCCTGGGGAGCCTCAGGTCTATGACGACGAAGGCGGCCTCGGCGTCGGTCTGGGGCATGTTGATCATCGCATCCCATATGATCGAGTACACCTGGGACATGGTGAGAGGATACGATCCGATGGTGACGGAGTAGGCCATCACCAGCGCACAGAGCGCCACGCACACCGCTATGAACATCAGCCTCCGGGCCACCAGGCGACGGTAGCTCTGCCTGAACTCGGAGGCGGTCTCGCTCGTCATGGTAGGACTCACTTGGTGGCGCAGATGAAGAAGGTGCTCGGGAGGTGGACGGTCCCGCCGCCGACCTCGATCCTGTACGAGTCCCTGCCGTCGGTGTCCACGGTCAGGCTCCTGACGCCCATCTCCACCAGGGCGGCCACGTCCCACTGGGGGCGCCTCTCCCTGCTCAGCGGCAGCTCCCTGGCTATGCGCTCCATCACGGATGTGTCGACCCCTTCGATGTGCCTGTGCTCCTCGGACTCGCGCTCCCTCCTCTGGGGGCAGTCGGCGTAATCCCTGTCGTATAGGTGCAGGTAGTGGTTCCCGTCGAAGACCATCAGCCTCCCCCCGGGCCTCACGACCCTG
This sequence comes from uncultured Methanomassiliicoccales archaeon, assembly GCA_964479785.1. Classification (GTDB taxonomy): domain Archaea; phylum Thermoplasmatota; class Thermoplasmata; order Methanomassiliicoccales; family Methanomethylophilaceae; genus Methanoprimaticola. Next base: position 2,887 of record CAYZSQ010000070.1, on the reverse strand, counting down.
AGCCACTCGCGGTAGGCGTCCCTGGGGGACTCCAGATCCCACACCAGGTTCCTGGAGATCACCACGTCGAAGGTGTCGTCCCCGAAGTCCAGGTGCTGGGCGTCCATCCTGCGGAACTCCGCATCAACGCCGTACACGGCGCAGTTGCACCTGGCCCGCTCCAGCATGGCCTCAGTGTAATCCACGGCGGTGACCCTGTGGCCCTCCCTGCCGAGGATCACCGGGAAGAACCCGGGCCCGCAGCCCACATCCAGTATCCTGAGGCTCCCGCCCTCCGGCAGATGCTTCTCTATGATGCCGAGCCAGTGCCTGTAGCGGCCGTCCTCCACCGTCTCCATGACGGATTCTGAGTAACCGGAGGCCCTCTGGGTCCAGTAGCCCTCTATCTTCCCGAGATTGGATTCCATGATGTTCGTCAGTAACACGAATCTCAAATAAATAATATCACGTGTGCACGAATCGGGGATTCATGCGTCGGGTTTCAGGGCGGTGACTGTGAAGTGGCTGTTCGTCAGACCGTGAGCCAGATACCTCGTGCCGTGGAGGACCTTCCTCTGGACGTCGCCGATCACCCGTATGTCGGTGAACCCGGCCCCCTCCAGCATCCTGACGTCGTCCCTGGGGCGCGACGCGCGGGACGACCACAGGTCCAAGGACGCCTCGTCCCTCTCCGCCTCGGTCCTGGAGCCGCCCCTCTCGATCCTGGCGAACAGCGACGACACCCCGCATCTGAGCGGCGTCATGCGGGGGTCGTTGAACCAGTCCCCGTCGGTGTACGCCAGCCTGCAGCCGGGTCTGAGCACCCTGAACCACTCGGACATCACCTTCTCCGGGCGGGGGACGGTCCACAGCATGTAGTCGCTGACCACGGCGTCGAAGGAGCAGTCGTCGAAGGGCAGGGCCATGGCGTCGGCCTGCAGGAAGCGGATGTCGAGGCCGTTGTCGCCGGCGTTCCTGACGGCGTGCTCCAGCATCCTATCCGAAAGATCGACTGACGTCATGCGGTGGCCCAGGTCGGCCAGCTGCATGGACACTATCCCGGGGCCGCAGCCCACGTCTAGGATGTCCAGGGGACCGGTGCCCAGGATGGAGGTGAAGTGCTCCTGCCAGGCCCGCCTCTCCCTCTCCAGGGCGAACCCCCTGACCACGAAGTCGTTGTACTCGGAGGAGCGGATGTCCCAGTGCCTCTTGATGGCGTCCATCGTATAGGGGATGTCAGTATTACTTATATTGATTTCGTAACACCCACTTCCGATGGGAATCCCGTTGGGACGGCCGTCGGGGTATCGTGAGGAATCGTGGTGAAGGTCGACTCCTCTCAATACGAGACGCTGTGACATGCCGAGATCCCTTCTCCCAACGATTCTTCGACATCGCTGTCAGACCTCGAATCCTGATATAAACGAAGATGCGAATCCCGAATCGAGGTGAGATGATGTCGGATACAAGCTCCCAGGACTATGTGAAGTACGCTTCGTACACGTTCATCAGAGAATATTCCAGATCCGAGTCCGAGGGGCCCACCGGCGTCCTTTTCAACAAGTTCATGACCCTGCTGAACGTGCACCTGAAAGACACTCTGGGCAAGAACATCGGACTTCAGCACTGCTGGTACAGATGGGGCGACGAGGTCGTCCGCTACAGCATGCCATACCTGGTCTGGAACCATGACGATCCCCGCAGGACCACCGTCTCATTCACCGACGCTGTACCGGAGATTGGACGCGACGCCGTGAGATCCATCATCGATGACTACGTCGGTACGTTCATCGATACCTATTCCGGCCCCGAAGGAGCCGAGATGGCGATAGACGACCTCTACTCCAATGCACCGTTCGAGTTCCAAAATGAATTCAGGAAGCTCCGCGAGAACCTCAGGATCGCCAAGGACTCGTTCGACTTCGACACGCGCATCGGCATGACAAGGAGCCTTTACGAGCAGGCGATGAGATCCTTCCCGAGCGAGTCGTTCCCGGATCTGAGACTTCAGAGGGTGCAGTTCGAGAGGGTGTTCTCCGAGGCACTCGACAGAAGGATGTCAGCAGACAGGCTCCAGCAGATATCCGAGACGTTCTGGTTCTACTTCTGCTACCACCTCAGACTGCACCGCAGGTGCCATGAGAACGTGACGAAGGAGACGCTCGATGTCTGGAGATCGGTGCTTCCCGACGCCTTCGAGGAGTACGAGGAAAGCATGCAGAGCTACGCCCACTACCTCTTCCCGGAGGGCAGTGACGACGCCGTCGTATCCGACCTCCTGGCGGAACGTGACCGCAGACTGGACCGCATCGACAGGTTGATGGCGGCCATGGAGTGACCCCCCATGACCACACTGGCTCTGGACACGTGCGTCCTGACAGACAGGGAGTTCATGAGGTGGGCCATATCGGAGCCCGCGGTGAAGCTGGTGATCTCCCCCATCGTGTACATTGAGCGCAGGCGCCAGCTGCTCGACAACGGAAAGGATCCGAACGATCTGGAGGATCTTCTGAAGAGCTGCAGGATCGAGGTCACACGCTTCGACAAGAAGAGTGCCGCCCTCGCGGCGGACTACATGAGCTTGAAGACCTCTGTTTGCCCGACCTGCGGGAAGCTCGACTGGGCGGACACCGTGATCATGGCCTGCATCTCCAGCCCCCAGGCACAACTGGTCACATACAACATCAGGGACTTCCAGCAGTTCGGTCAGGATGAGTGGGTCATCACCCCCGAGACGGCAAAGGAAATGTACGGCCAGTGATCCTGAGGCCTATCGGAACGCGATTCCGGGGTCAGGCTCCCTGTGCTATACAGATTGGAGCTGTCCGAATTCAGCATCCGGATACGGCATCGGATTGAATGCTGTGGAGGAGTCCCTCATGGAGACGGCCGCCCGGCACGTTGGCGG
>CAYZSQ010000069.1:0-7141 GCA_964479785.1 uncultured Methanomassiliicoccales archaeon | reverse complement strand
GCCGGTTTGGATCAGAGCCTGAACTGAGATACGCCGGGGAACCTGGCCCTGGAGCCGAGCTCCTCCTCGATCCTCAGGAGGCGGTTGTACTTGGCGGTCCTCTCGCCGCGGGCGGGGGCGCCGGTCTTGATCTCGCCCGACCCCCATCCGACGGACAGGTCGGCGATGGTGGTGTCCTCGGACTCGCCGGACCTGTGGGACACGACCACGTTGTAGCCGTTGTCGAAGCTCATCCGGGCCGCATCCCCGGACTCGGTGATGGTGCCTATCTGGTTGACCTTCAGGAGGAGCGCGTTGGCCGCCCCCTCGTCGATCCCGCGCCTGAGGCGCCTGCTGTTGGTGACGAACAGGTCGTCCCCTACGATCTGGACACGGGAGCCGATCTTGGACGTGAGCTCCGCGGTCGCGGCGAAGTCGTCCTCGAAGAAGGGATCCTCGATGCTGATGATGGGGTGGTTCCTCGCGAGCTCCACGTAGTGGTCCGCGAGCTCCCCGGCGGACAGCTTCATGCCGTCCACGTCATAGACCCCGTCGGAGTAGAACTCGGAGGACGCGGCGTCCATGGCGAGGTACACGTCCTTCCCGGGGACGTACCCGGCGTCGGAGATGGCGGAGACTATGGTGGTGAGGGCCTCGTCCACGGTGTCCAGGGGAGGCGCGAACCCGCCCTCGTCCCCGATGTTGATGGCTCCGACCCCGTACTTGGACTTCAATATGGACTTGAGGTGCATGTAGACCTCGGTGGACATCCTCAGGCAGTCGGAGAAGCTCCCGGCCCCTGCGGGGATGATCATGCACTCCTGGATCTTCAGGTTCCCTCCGGCGTGCTTCCCGCCGTTGATGATGTTCAGCATGGGGACGGGGAGCGTGACGTGGTCGGACCCTATGTGCTCGTATATCGGCACGCCCTCTGCGAACGCGCCGGCCCTGGCCACCGCCAGGGATACGGCCACGGTGGCGTTCCCTCCGAGCCTGCTCTTGTTCTCGGTGCCGTCCAGCTCTATCATGGCCTCGTCCACCGCCCTCTGGTCCGCGGGATCCATGCCCACGATCCTGCCGGCGATCTCCCCGCGGATGTTCTCCACGGCCTTGAGCACTCCCTTGCCGCCGTACCTGTCGTCGCCGTCCCTGAGCTCCAGGGCCTCCCAGGTCCCGGTGGATGCCCCGGAGGGGGCGATGGCGGTTATCCTGTGGCCCCTGACGGTGACCTCTGCCTCCACGGTGGGGTTGCCCCTGGAATCGAGGACCTCCCTTGCCCATACCTTCTCTATCTCCATGTTTACCCTCTGTATTCGGTCATGTTGTGCAGCAGGATGCCGCGATCCTTGTTGGTCAGCGGCTGTTCGTCGACGGACACCGCGTAGGTGCACGCCTTGGCGCTCCCCGACATGAGCTGCTGCAGCATCAGCAGGGACCGGTTAAGGCCGTTGGCCTCGATGATGTCCCCGAACCTGTCGAAAACCACAACGGGGCTGTCGTTGCCCTCTGTGAAACCGTTGATGCGGACCATGATGGATCCCAGGGCGTGGATGTCCTCGGTGCCCATCCTGCCGCTCTGGGTGAGCGGCAGCACGTCCAGATTCGTGTAGCTGAACCTCTCCTTGACGGCCTTGGCCCTGTCGGATGTCACGATCAGGAGGCTGTACTCGGCGGTGTCGAACTTGGATATGAATCCGTATATGCGGTCGGGCTCCGGCTCGAAGACCACGTAGGACCTCCCGAAGACGATCCCGCTCTCCTGCAGGTTCTGCACCGGCTCGGCCGCGGTCCGGGGGGCGCGCCTGAACAGTCCGCCCAGACGCCTGGTCGTCCTCCTGGCCCCCTTCTTGGCGGCCTCCGCCTCCTCCTGCACCTCGGATTGGGCGATGCGGTCCATCGCCGAGAGGATGTCGGTGGACTTGAACGGCTTGTCCACGATGTCCTTGATCTCCTGGACGTCCGTGGGCGCGATGTCGCCCACGGGCTTCATCAGGATGACCCTGAGGTCGAAGCCCGGATACTCCTTGGAGACCCTGGAGACCACCCTCAGTCCGTCCTCATCGCCCACCTGGGAGTCCAGCATGACCGCGTCGGGGGAGAAGGACTTGATCTTCTCCACCGCCTCGTCCACGGTGCTGGCCAGACGCACGATGTGGCCCTTGTCGGACAGGATGTCCCTGATGATCTCCTGGACCGCGACGTTGTCGTCTACGATGAGTACCTTCATACTGGCATGGCTCCTGCTGCGTCATCCTGATGTGACGATAATAACCTTCGTGCGACCCGTTCGCACAATGGGACGGGACCCGGGCAAAGCCCGGGCTGACCCAGTTGATGCCGGCCGATGCCGGCCGTAAAAACAAATGCGGAGCAGTGTCACTGCTTCCTGCTCTCTTTGGCCTTGGGCCTGAGATCCTTGGAACCGCACTTCCTGCACTTGTCAGCCTTCTTGGGGTTGGTGGCGTAGCAGGACATGCAGACAGTCTTGTCAAGGAGCCTAGATTCAGCCTCTTTGAAGCGTGCCATTTCAATTCCTCTGAGGTTGCGAATAGAGAGGTAGTATAAAATGGATGAGCCCGGAAACGGACCGGCCTGGGTCACCGTCCCCGAAAGTACTGGGTCATGGGAACAGGGCCCTCTGGAGACGGAAGTCGTCGAACCTGGAGGGGCCCGCGAACTCGTAGGTGAGGTACTGCGGGTCGAGGAGGGACACCAGATCCGCCACCCTCGGGTCGGTGTACGGGCGGTGGTTGTCTATGTTGGAGATGTGCGGGAACGCCGACGCGATGAAATCCTCCAACGGACCGTCGCATTCCCTCTCCTCGAACGAGGACCTGTAGTCCCAGGACGCGCTCCAGTGGAGGTGGACCGTCTCTATGCTGTCGATCAGGTCGGAGCAGTATCCGTCGAATATCCCCGCGAGGGCCTCGACGCCGTCGGACTGGCTCCTTATCCCCGGGAGGCAGTTCATCAGGTGCCCGGTGTCCAGGCAGATCCCCCAGTTGGAGAACTCCACCCTGCCGGCCAGATACCTGTAGTCCGAGTCGTCGACCAGCCTCAGCCCGGGCCACCACAGGTTCTCGAAGAGTATCCTGAAGGGCGGCTCGCCTCCCGGGAAGGTGGACGCCACGGTGTTCACCATCTCGACGAAGGTCTCCAGGACATGGCGGCTGTCCCTGGAGTAGCTGCGTCTGTTCAGGTCCGCCACGGCGCAGTCCGCCGCATGGAGCACCCCGTAGGCCGGCCCGAGGGTGGCGGCGTTGCGGATCGCCCCGCCGAGGTTGGACACCACCTCCTCCCTGCTCCTGCCGTACATGTAGAACAGGGCGCTGTCGCCGTGGAGGTCCAGCGGCTCCCCCTCCCAGGCGGCCATCCAGTCGATGGCGTGGGGCAGATGGACGGACACCGCGATGTCCCTGAGCGACGGGTCGGGCCTGTCGAACGATGTGAGGAGCTCCACGCCGTCGGCCCCGATGCCGCCGAGGACCCCCTTGGCATCCGCCCCTATGGGGTCGTCGTAGCTGTAGACGCTGTGGCTCAGCAGGTGCAGCGTCATCTCAGAACATGTTGAGGGCGGCCGAGACCGCGGCCTCCACCGCGGAGCACTGGGTGTCCCCTCCGCCGATGATGAGCGCGTCGGACTGGGTTATGCCGGTCTCCTTCCTGATCCTGTAGGCGAGCTCGGGATCCCTCTCGTCCACGTTCCAGTCCGGAGGCACCATGAGGTTGCCGTCGCGGATGACCATGGTCGTGCACCCCTCGGCCCCCACCTTGATGCCGACGTCCCTCTGCTCCATCCCGTTGACCACCTTGCCGGCCGCGCCGAGGACGAGGACGGCCTGCTGGCACTGTCCCACCACCGCGTCGCCGACGTTGATGTTCACCGGTCTGATGGGCAGCTGGGACAGGAAGGCCTGCCCGGCCTTGGTGATGGTGATGCCGGTCTGCTTGATCAGGATGAAGTCCCATTCCTTCAGGGTGTCGATGATCCTGCGCATGCTGCCCTCGCCCACGCCCACCTCCTCGGCCAGTCTCTTGCGTCCCATGCGCCTCCCGTCGGAGAGGACGTAGAGGGCCCAGTAAACATTGGCGTCGTTGAAACGGAACATGGGTCCGAACTGAGGCTCATCGATGATCTTCATGTCTCCACCGGAATTGGATGATAAATACGATTTGCCTTCTTAAAGTTGTACGTTGGGGTTTTCGTCCCCGGGACGTCTGGCTAGGTCCCGGGGACGGGTTCCGGTCAGAAGGTGCGGACCTTTCCTTCGATGATCATGTCGGAAACTTTGTCCACGTTGTCGAGCCAGTCGGCGGCGATGGCCTCGGCCTCGGACTTCCACTTGGGGAGGTTGGGGTTGGTCTCGGCGTCGGGCAGGACGATCTGCACGGAGGCGTTCAGGGGCTCGGAGACGGGCTTCCCGATCTGGGAGAGCAGCCTGACCCTGATCTCGGCCTCGTTGGTCACCTTGGCGGCGACGTCGTCGGCGATCAGCTTGGACATGACGTTGTAGATCTTCCCGATGTGGGTGATGGGGTTCTTACCGGAGGTGGCCTCCATGGACATGGGCCTGTAGGGGGTGATCAGACCGTTGCACCTGTTGCCCCTTCCCACGGATCCGTCGTCTCCCATCTCCTGGGACATTCCGGTGCAGGTGAGGTAGTACACGCCGCGGTCGTAGTCGTCGCCGGTGTTGATCTCCAGCTTGAAGTCGATCTTCTCGTCGCCGATGACCTTCAGGGCGTTGTCGTACACCCTGTTGTACAGCTGCTCGATGGAGGACTTGTAGTGCCCGACGTCGTCGATGTGCTTGTCGATCATGGCGCAGGCCACGGTCAGGGTGAGGTCGTCGCCGACCCTGGAGGCCATGACCTTGACGTCCTGGCCGGTCTCGGGGAGCTCGGCCTTCATGGCTCCGTTGATGTACTCCTCGGTCTTGAGGACCAGGCTGTCGGTGATGGAGTAGGGCGCGTACCCGACTCCGAAGGAGGTGTCGTTGGCCAGGTGGCCGGACGCCTTGTACACTCCGGTGAGGTCGTCGGACCCCATGCCCAGCTTGGCGTCGAGGATGACCTCGGAGTCCACATCCAGGTTGGGGAAGGTCTTGCGGAGGTACTCCCTGGCGGCCTTCAGCGCGACGGGCTTGCAGGGGAGGGACTTCAGGTCCTTGCCCTCTCCGATGTGGGTGGTGGCACGTCCGACCAGCAGGATGTAGGACGGGTCGATGATGTGGCCTCCGCCGAACTGGGGGGCGGCCTGACCGGCGGCGATCTGGGTCTCGTCGGTGTTGTGGTGGAGGACGTGGCCGAACTCCTTCTTGTACATCTTGCAGAGGGCCTTGCTGACCTCCTCCGCCAGGGCGTCGGCGACGCTGTCGGGGTGTCCGATGCCTTTCCTCTCGACGATCTCCACTCTCTTCATGGGCACGGGGACCTCGTTGAGGCCCTCTACGTAGATGTTCTTGCTCATGCGTGCATTCCTCGGAGGACGGAATATTTCACTGTTAATAAACTGCATGGTCAAAAATATTCAAATAAGAATATCCACATCCGCGGGTCGTGAAATTCCCACCCGCCTCCGACATCAAGAGGATCAGGAAGTCCCTCGACATAACCCAGACCGAGCTCGCCTCGGCCTCCGGCGTCAGCCAGAGCACCATCGCCAAGATCGAGCGGGGGAACATCTCCCCGAGCTACGACATCGTGGTGAGGCTGTTCGAGACCCTGGACGGGATGAGGCACACCGACGGCAGGACCCTGACGGCCGCGGACGTGGCGTCCGAGAAGGTGGTCACGATCCAGAGCTCCGACAGGGTCCACCAGGCCTCCGACCTCATGCGCTCCACGGGCTACTCCCAGCTCCCTGTGCTGAAGGGCGAGATCCCGGTGGGGAGCATCTCGGAGAGGGGGATATTCGAGCTCCTGAGGCAGGGGTCCACCATGGAGCAGCTGGGCCAGACCGTGATATCGAAGGTGATGGACGAGTCCTTCCCGGTGGTGGTCGACAGCACGCCCATACAGTCGGTCACCTCGCTGATGAGCAACAGCTCGGCGGTGCTCGTCTCCAAGAAGGGCAGGATCGTCGGCGTGATAACCAGCGCCGACATCCTCAAGCTCATATGACGGTCAACGGTCGCCGGGGGACCCGGGCCTGAACTCCCTGGACGTCAGCTCGAACATGGCCATGTCGTCGGCCATGTACGACTCCGGGAACACCCCGCGGGCCTCCTCCAGGACCTTGCCGCGGTCGTCGTAGCGGTTGCTTATGTGGGTGAGTATGAGATGCCCCACGCCGGCGTCCCTGGCTATCTCCGCCGCCTGGCGCGCTGTGGTGTGGTAGTGCTCCTCCGCGCTCCTCGACTCCGAGTCCATGTAGGTGGACTCGTGTATCAGGACGTCCGCCCCGCGGACGGCCTCGATCTCGGACGCGCAGGGCCTGGTGTCCCCGCTGTACGCCACCCTGTGCCCCGGGACGGTGGGGCCCACCACGTCCTCCGGCCTCACGCCCCTGACCGTCTCCCCCGACTTGAGCAGCGCCATCTCCCTGCCGCCCTCTATGCCCAGGGACCTGGCCTTGGCGGCGTCGATCCTGCCCGGACGGTCCGGGCCCCTCAGGACGTACCCCACGGATGTGATCCCGTGGTCGGTGAGATAGGGGGTGACGGTGAAGCAGCCGGCCTCCAGGGTCTCTCCCCCCGACACCTCCACCACCTCCACAGGGTAGGTGATCTCGCCCTCGGTGACGGACATCATGGCGTCCAGGGCGGCCCCGGTGCCCGGCGGACCGCACACCGTGAGTGGCTCGGTGCGGTTGGACAGGCTCATGGTCTGGAGGAGGCCGGGGAGCCCGAAGACGTGGTCACCGTGGAGATGCGTCACCAGGATGGCGCGGATCTTCATGAACGAGAACGGCGAGAGCATCAGCTGACGCTGCGAACCCTCCCCGCAGTCGAGGAGGACGATGTCGGAGCCGCTCCTGACGGCTATGCAGGATGTGGCGTGCTGCTTCGACGGGACGGCCGCGCTCGTCCCAAGGAACAGTATCTCCATCGGTAGTAGGAGTCCAGCTCCCTGTCGGTCTTGGACTCCTTCTTGTACGCCTTGTAATGCTCCTTGCAGAGGTGCACATGGCGGATGCCGGCGTCCTTGAGCTTCAGGCTGG
>CAYZSQ010000068.1:0-7202 GCA_964479785.1 uncultured Methanomassiliicoccales archaeon | reverse complement strand
GATCTACCGCTGCTGCAAGTGCAACCACTCCTGGAGGGAGTACTGATGTTCAGCGTGGACCTCAAGTCCGACACCCTGAAGGGGATAGTCAACATCATCTCGACGCTCATAGACGAGGTCAAGTTCAAGATCACCCCGGAGGGCATGACCCTCAAGGCCGTGGACGCCGCCCATGTGGCGATGATCGAGATGGAGATCGACAAGAGCGCCTTCGAGTACTACGACGCCACCGACTGCGAGATCGGACTGGACCTCGACAAGGTGAAGGGCGTCCTCAAGCTGGCGTCCTCCGGCGACGACATCCTGATGGACCAGGACGACACACACGGCAGGCTAGTGTTCAAGATCGGCAACATCACCAGGCGCATGAACCTCGTGGACACCAGCACCATGAGCGACCCCAAGGTTCCCCAGCTCTCCCTCACCGCCAAGATCGCACTGCAGGTGGACGAGCTGCAGAAGGGGATCCGCGCCGCCGATTCGATCTCGGACCACATCACTCTCAGGGCCGGCCCCGGCTACTTCGAGCTCTCCTGCGAGGGGGACACCGACTCGGTGAGCCTCCGCCTGGAGGACGGGACGGTCAAGGTGGAGACCGATGCGGAGGTCCGCAGCATGTTCCCACTCGACTACTTCTCGAACATCACGAAGGCCATCCCGGCCGGCACCACCGTCGGCATCGAGCTGGACAACGACTACCCCGTCAAGCTCGTGTTCGCGCTGGCCGACGGGAACGCTAGGGTGAACTACCTGCTCGCCCCCAGGATCGAGAGCGAGTGACATGAGGGAGATCACCGTCGCGGAGCTCGAGCAGATCGCCAACAGACTGAGGATGCACGTGGTCGAGATGACCACGGAGGCCGGCTCCGGCCACCCCGGGGGATCGCTCTCGGCGGCGGACCTCATGGCCGTGCTGTACTTCCGCAACCTGAGGCACGACCCCTCGAACCCCCAGTGGGAGGACAGGGACAGGTTCGTCCTCTCCAAGGGCCACGTGGCGCCGGTGCTGTACGCGGCGCTGGCCGAGGCCGGGTACTTCCCGGTGGAGGAGCTGGAGACCCTGAGGAAGATGGGCTCCAGGCTGCAGGGCCACCCGGTCCGGGGGAAGGTCCCCGGGGTGGAGATGTCCACGGGGTCCCTGGGCCAGGGGCTCAGCATGTCCTGCGGGATGGCCCTGGCCGCCAAGATGGACGGGAAGGACTACCGCACCTACTGCCTCCTGGGCGACGGAGAGCTCCAGAGCGGGCAGAACTGGGAGGCGGCCATGTTCGCCAACCACTACGAGCTCGGCAACCTGATCGCCATCGTGGACCGCAACCGCCTGCAGATCACCGGCAACACCGAGGACGCCGCCAAGCTGGAGCCCCTCCCGGAGAAGTGGAGGGCGTTCGGATGGAACGTCCTGGTGGTGAAGGGCCACAGCATAAGGCAGCTGATCGAGGCCCTGGACAAGGCGGCGGAGGCCAACAGGAAGCCCACGGTGATCATCATGAACACGGTCAAGGGCAAGGGGGTCTCGTTCATGGAGAACAACGTCGGGTTCCACGGCAAGGCCTGCACCCGGCAGGAGTGCGAGGCGGCCATGGAGGAGCTCAGGAGCCTCACGGAGGTGTCCCAATGAGCGAGAGGCTGGCCCAGCGCAACCACTACGGGAAGGCGCTGGCGGAGCTGGCGGCCGAGAGGCCGGACGTGGTGGTCCTGGACGCCGACCTGGCAGGGTCCACCAAGACATCGGATTTCAAGAAGGTCTGCCCCGAGAGGTTCGTGGAGGTGGGGATCGCGGAGCAGAACATGATCGGCATCGCCGCCGGTCTCGCCGCCTCCGGGAAGACGGTCTTCGCCTCCACCTTCGGGGTGTTCGCCACCGGCAGGTGCTGGGAGCAGATCAGGCTCGCCGTGGCCTACCCCAGGCTGAACGTCAAGATCGTCGCCACCCACTGCGGGATAAGCGTGGGGGAGGACGGGGCGTCCCATCAGGCACTGGAGGACATGGCCGTGATGCGCGCGCTCCCCAACATGACGGTCATATCGCCGGCCGACGCCTACGAGGCGTACGCGGCCACCAAGGCCATCGCCGAGTACGACGGCCCCGTCTACATGAGGATGGGCAGGGCCGAGTTCCCCACGACCACCCAGGAGGGCGCCCCCTTCGTCATAGGGAGGGCCACCGTCATGAGGGAGGGGACCGACGTCACCCTGGTGGGATGCGGCCAGATGGTGTCCTTCTGCCTGGATGCGGCGGAGGCCCTGGCGGCGGAGGGCGTCAGCGCCGAGGTCATCAACATGTCCACCATCAAGCCCCTGGACACGGAGACGCTGCTGGCGTCCGTCTCGAGGACCGGATGCTGCGTCACGGCCGAGGAGCACAGCATCATCGGGGGGCTGGGGTCCGCCGTGGCGGAGGCCCTGTCCGAGTCCCTCACCGCACCCCTGGAGAGGGTCGGCACCCGCGACACCTTCGGGGAGTCCGGGAAACCCGACGAGCTCATGCGGAAGTACGGGCTCACGGCCGAGCACATCGCGGAAGCGGCCAGGAAATCCATTTCGAGGAGGAATTGAGATGAAGATCTTCATTGACACAGCGAATCTGGACATGATCAGAGAGATCAACAGCTGGGGCATCCTTGACGGGGTCACCACCAACCCCAGCCTCATCGCCAAGGAGGGCGTGGACGTCAGGACCCGCGTCAGGGAGATCGCCGAGATCGTCGACGGGCCCATCTCCGCCGAGGCCATGTCCACCACCGCCGAGGAGATGATCAGGGAGGGCCGCGAGCTGGCCGCCATCCACCCCAACATCAACGTCAAGCTGCCCATGTGCATCGAGACGCTGAAGGCCACCAAGGTGCTGTCCGAGGAGGGCATCAGGGTCAACGTCACCCTCATCTTCTCCCCGCTGCAGGCCCTGCTGGCCGCGAAGGCCGGCGCCGCGTTCGTCTCCCCCTTCATCGGCCGCCTGGACGACATCGGCCAGTACGGCTCCAACCTGGTGGAGGAGATCATGACCATCTTCGAGAACTACGGCATCGGCACCGAGGTCATCGCCGCGTCCATCCGCGGACCCGCCCACGTGCTGGACGCCGCCATCACGGGATGCGACATCGCCACCATCCCCTACGACACCCTCAAGCTGATGGTCAAGCACCCCAAGACCGACGAGGGCATCGCCAAGTTCATCGCGGACTACGAGAAGTCCAAGAAGAGCTGAAGCAGATGCGCGACGCGGTCATCGTCGGCGGCGGCCCCGCGGGGAGCCGCACGGCGGCCCTGCTCGCCCGGGACTCGGACGTCCTGGTGCTGGAGGAGCATCCGGCGTCCGGCATCCCGGAGCAGTGCGCGGGACTGGTGACCGAGGAGGTCGTGAGACTGTCCGGCGTGAGACCGGACATACTCTCCAGGATATACGGCGCCGACGTGGTGTTCCCCGACGGCACCGTCCTGTCCGTACATTCCGACGACGTCAAGGCGGTGGCCATCGACCGCGCCGACATGGATTCCAGGATGGCCGACGCCGCCATGGCCGCCGGGGCGGAGTTCTCGTTCAGGGAGAGGTACCTATCGCACACGGTCTCCGACAGGGTCGAGGTGGAGGCGTCCAAGGGGCGCCACGTGGCCAGGGTCCTCATCGGCGCCGACGGCCACACGTCGTCGGTGGCCAGCAGCATCCCGGACAACGCCCCCAGGGAGTATCTGCGCGGCATGCAGGCCGACGTGTCCGTCAGGATGGAGCACCAGGACAGGTTCAGGATCCATCTGGGGAGCTCCGTGGCCCCCGGGTTCTTCGCATGGGAGATCCCCTGCGGCGACTACACCCGGGTGGGGCTCTGCACCTCATGGTCCGCCGGCCCGCCCATGGATCACCTCGGGAGGCTGCTCCGCAGGGTCGGCGCCGAGGACAGGGTCATCCGGCTTCACGGCGGCAAGATCCCCGTCGGGGGCGTCAGGACCATCTGTGCGGACAGGGTCGCCCTGGTGGGGGACTCGGCGTGCCAGGTGAAGCCGGTGTCGGGAGGGGGTCTGTACCCGGGGCTGACCGCGGCCGCCATACTCTCCGACGTCATCAGGGGGCTGTCATCCGACGACGACTTCTCCGCAAAGAAATTGAAGGAATACCAATCGAAATGCGACAGGGCGTTCGGAAGAGAATTGCGTAACGGCTACCGTCTGCGCCGCATGTTCCTCCGCATGGGGGACGATGACCTGAACGCCGCAGGCAGGTACGCCTCCCGGGAGGATGTCCGTTCGGTCCTGGACCAAATAGACCTGGACCATCCGTCGAGGGTCGTCAGGGAGGTGCTGGGACACCCCTCCGCCGCGGTCGCCGCGGTACCGCTCGTGCTGAGGTGCATATTCTGAGGAGGGTGACATTCGTCAGGATCCCCTCCGCCGAGGCGGGGCCGGTGATAAGGGGGCTGATGGACCGCGGGGTCGTGGACCTCCATGCCAAGATCTCCAGGGACGACCGGTTCAGGTACGTGCCCGTCCTCCCCGAGCACGTGGAGCGGCTGGCGGCGGAGGGGTTCGAGACCGTGGAGGGCGACGCCCACACCCTCGACCGCAGGAGCCCCCAGGAGAGGATCCGGGAGATGTTCGCGGACCTGCCGGACCTGGTGCCGCACCTGCCCGACCATTGGGAGTTCGTCGGGGACATAGTGATACTGAAGATGGACCCGGAGTGCCTGTCCCATGCCGACAGGATAGGACGGGCGTACGCCCGGGTCCTGGGGGCCAAGACCGTCTGCGCCGACATCCGCGGGGTGTCGGGGGAGTTCAGGAGGCCCAGCACGGAGGTCATATTCGGGACCGAGACGGAGTCCGTGAGGCTGGAGAACGGCATCCGCTACCGCTTCGACGTCACCAAGGTGATGTACGCCTCCGGAAACACCGATGAGCGCATGAGGATGCGCAACCTGGACTGCACGGGGGAGACCGTGGTGGACATGTTCGCCGGCATAGGGTACTTCACCCTCCCTCTGGCGAAGTTCTCCGGCGCCAGGAGGGTGTTCGCCTGCGAGAAGAACCCCGAGTCCTACAGGTTCCTCGTCCGCAACGTGGCGGAGAACGGGGTCTCCGACGTGGTGATCCCGATACTGTCGGACAACAGGCATCTCCTGGGGAGGGCGTTCGCCGACAGGATCCTGATGGGCTATGTGCAGACCACGTCGGACTTCCTGCCGGCGGCGGTCAGGATGCTGAGGCCCGGGGGCGTGATCCACTACCACGACACCTTCTACGTGGGCGAGTACCGCGAGAGGATCGAGTCCGTGTTCTCGGAGGTGTGCGGGGATGGCGGGTACCAGATCCTCAGCGTGAGGGAGGTCAAGTCCTTCGCCCCGTCGGTGTCCCACTACGTGGCGGACGTGTCCGTGGGCGCCGGCGGCCTCACACCTTCTCGTTCGAGCTGCTGGCGGTGAGCAGGGTGTTCATGGCGTCGCGGTACTTGTCGCCCTGGGCCCCCACGACGTTCCTGACGAATGGCACCAGATACTGTGCGAAGTCCAGCTCCTCCGCGGAGAGCTTAACCGGGACCTCCGCCCCGGCGGCGATGGCGAACGCCGCCGCCACAACGCGGGACTTGCCGTCCTTCAGAGGGGTCTTCGAGATGGTCTCCAGGACCATGTTCCCGCCCCCGACCTTGGATGCCTTGGCCAGTTTGTCCGCCACGGTCGTGATCGGACCGGGCTTCCTGAACTCGGGGAGCGAGGCCACCACGTCGGCGGACACGTAGATGTTGTAGGCGTCGGCCAGCACGGTCATCGGCTGCCCCCTGGACACGTCGCCCATGGCGTCGGCCGTCCTCCTGTCGGTGTGGGCGGCTATCAGGTCCTTCCAATCGGCCTCCCACAGGACGGAGTACGCCTCGGAGAGCTTGTTGCCCTTGAGGATCACCGCGCGGGGGTTCTCCTCCAGGAACCTCTTAAGGGAGGCCTTCCCCCTCTCGTCGCCGGACAGGTCCGCGATGAACCCGTCCAGGTCGGAGCCGTAGTTCCTGGTGCCTATGATGTACGCGGCCTTGTCGCCGCCCTTCAGGTTGCCCATCTTGGACCTCTTCACCGACGATACGAGGGCGGAGTCCGTGACCTTCCCGACCATGTACTCCTTGAGCCTGTTGCCGTCTATGACCTCGAGGTCGCTCTCGCCGGGTGCGTGGTACTTGTGCCTGACGGCCACGGAGATGTCGTCCAGGGGGTCCACGGCGGCGAGCCTGGACACGATGAACATGAGGGTGGAGACGTCCTTGGCGCATCCGTCGCAGATCCTGACCGTCTCGTCCAGGGACTTCACGCGGATCTCCAGGACGGCGGATGTGGCGTGGCCGCAGTCGAGGCCGTCCTCGGGGAACTCGTAGGGGGTCTCCCAGAACGTGTCGTACAGGTAGTCCTCGGGCATGTTCGGCCTGTCGGAGCAGACCAGGTCCTCCCCGAAGGAGTACAGGTGGAGCTTGTTCTTCTTGACGACGCCGTTGTACAGGAGGAGCCTCTTGCGGGGGTCGTCGTAGTACTGGCAGCCGATCAGGTAGGGCGCACCCACCGTGCCGCGGACGGCGTAGGAGACCTTCTCCCCTCCGAGGGTGCCGCTGGCCAGCAGCGGGATGGACCCCTCGGCCGCCAGGGAGATCGTGCCGGCGTAGGCCCTGACGATGTCGTCACCTCCGAGCCTGGAGGCCTCCTTCACCAGGGCGTCCTTGTTGCCCCTGATCTTCTGCAGCGAGTCGATGTTCCTGAAGGGCTTGTCGAACGCGCACTTCCTGCAGTCGCCGGCGCACTTCGGCCTCAGCAGCCCGGGGTCGTCGGCCAGCGTCCTGGCTCTGTCCAGGAGGTCGTCCTCCAACCTTTTGGATGTGTGCTTCACACCGCGCATTCTGAGACGTCTCTTGCCGGCCATGTCCACTGGAAGGGCGGGATTGTAGATAGAGGTATTGGGGTGTCATGCGGGATCGGTGTGGACGGGACCGCTGTGGCGATCAGCGGGGAAAACGCCCAGGGGAGGAGGCGCCGACGGACATCCGCGCACGGATCGCATCCGAACACGGTCGAGAGAGGCGAGGCCGGCGTTCTCAATCACTTTCTTATCGTCACGGAGCATGACGGTCCGTGTGACGATCGAGGATTCCCGCGAGGAGTGGGAGGTGCAATGTAGTCACGACTGGCTCAAGACCATCTCGGCATTCTACAACACCTCAGGCGGCAGGCTGGTCATCG